>NZ_BAAFHL010000077.1:0-8995 GCF_042849955.1 Chryseobacterium barbadense | reverse complement strand
CTGCAGGGTTCCCAATGATACGAAACAGCCTCACTTTCTTACAATAGATTTTGGGATCTGTAAAAATGATAAAGGAGAAATCGAACCTCAATAAATAGAATTACAGGCTTTTCCTTCTTTATATGCTTTTCAGAAAGTATTTGAAGAAACCTTTTGTGAAGTATATCCTTTCCTGGATGAGATCAAAAATAAAATACCTCCTGAAGAATTTAAGAACTATCTGAAAGAGGTGATCATGGGTGATGAAAATCCTGAAAATGTAATTCTCCTGGAAATTTATCCCGAAAAGCAAAAAACAGCTATTGATTTTGTTTTCACTGAGAAATTTTTAGGAATAAAAACAGTCTGCTTAACTAAAGTAAAAAAAGAAGGCAGAAAGCTATATTACGAAAATAATGGAAGTCTGGTTGAGATCAAAAGAATCTATAACCGGGTTATTTTTGATGAGCTGGACAGAATTCCTGATCTGGTTACTGAATTTGATTTCCGTGAGGATATTGATGTCAAATGGATTACCCACCCGCATTGGTTCTTTAAGGTTTCCAAATTCCTTTTACCACTGCTGAAACACCAGTTTATCCCTAAAAGCTATTTTTTGCATGAATTCCCGGAACATGAAAATCTGGAAAACTTTGTGTTAAAGCCTTTATTTTCATTTGCAGGAAGCGGAGTTAATTTAAATCCGACCAGAGAGATTACTGAAGAGATTCAAGATAAGGAAAACTATATCCTGCAAAGAAAAGTAAACTATGAACCTATCTTTAAAGATATCAACGGTGAATTTTCAAAAGCAGAAATCCGTATGCTATATGTATGGAGAGAAAATGACGATCGCCCTATATTGCTGGAAAACCTTGGAAGAATGACGAAAGCAGCCATGGTGAATGTGGACTTCAACAAGAAAGATGCGATCTGGATCGGCAGTTCCAATGCTTTTTTTGGAAAAGAATAATAAATGCTTTGAATCCGCCTCAGCCTAATACCTAAAATACCAATCAATCATTACGGTAAGAGCTATGCTAAACAGAGTCCAAACATCTCAATCAAAAAAAAGCCTCCGAAAATCGGAGGCTTTTTATCTTAAATTTTATCGTCTTCCTGCAGCTCTCTCGCCTGATATTCCTGAACCAGATCAATAGCATTAGAGATCACATCACTTAAAGCAGTAATAAAGGTACCTTCTTCAGCCATGCTTATGGCATGCTTCAGCGCTTCAATTTCCTTTGGAATGATTTCATAGCTTACATCTCTTCCCGAAGACTGCATTCCTTCAATGATCAATCCATTGATTTCTTCTTCCGTTCTTCCACGGAGATGCTTTTCATTCCTGATAATGATATAGTCGAACATTCTTCCCGCTATTTTACCACATTCTCTGATGTCTTCGTCTCTTCTGTCTCCAACACCGGAAATAATTCCTATTTTTTTGCTGGCTTCCACATTTTTCAGGTAATCTTCAATGGCTTCATATCCGGCGGGATTATGAGCAAAATCAATCAATACTTTAAAGTTTTTAAATTTAAAGATATTCAACCTTCCGGGGGTAAGCTGCGCACTTGGAATAAAGGTTCTCAGCGAGTTGGAGATATCTTCGATTTCAAACCCATGAAGATAACATGCCAGGCTTGCAGCCAAAACATTCTGAATCATGAATTTAGCTTTTCCTTCCATCGTGATCGGGAAATCTTTGGCTTTTCCGATTCTAATTTTCCAATCCCCTTTTTTAATGGTTACAAAACCTTCTTCATACACACACGTTATTTTTCCTTCTTTTGCAAATCTTTTGATGTGGGTGTTATTTTCATCCATACTGAAAATCGCCACATTACAATCCAGATCGTTAACTATTCTCATGGAGTATTCATCATCCGCATTCATCACGCTCCACCCGCTCTTCTTTACGCTGTCCAGAACCACTCTTTTTACTTTGGTAAGGTCTTTCAGATTGTGAATATCATTCATTCCCAAATGATCTTCCTTGATATTCGTTAAAACCCCGATATCACATTGAGAGAATCCTAATCCTGAGCGTAAAATTCCCCCTCTTGCTGTTTCCAATACGGCAAATTCTACTGTTGGATCTTTTAAGATAAACTCTGCGGAAAGAGGTCCGGTGGTATCGCCTTTAGACAACATGGTATTTTGAATATAAATACCATCGGAAGTCGTGAAACCCACTCTGTAGCCATTGCTTTTAACAATATGGGAAATCAGCCTTGTTGTAGTTGTTTTTCCGTTCGTTCCTGTGACGGCAATAATTGGAATAGTAAATGGTTTTCCCGGCGGATAGAGCATATCTACCACAGGAGCAGCTACGTTTCTAGGCAATCCCTCACTCGGGGCAAGATGCATTCTGAATCCGGGAGCTGCATTGACTTCAATAATGGCTCCCCCGCTCTCTTTCAAAGGCTGGGTAAGATTTTCCGCCATGATATCAATTCCGCAGACATCCAATCCTATAATTTTAGAAATTCTTTCCGCCATGGTGATATTCTCAGGGTGAACCATATCGGTTACATCAATTGAAGTTCCTCCTGTCGAAAGGTTGGCTGTGGATTTCAAATAAACCACTTCTCCTTTTTGAGGAACCGTTTCAAGCGTATACTGAAGTTTTTCAAGAAGTTCTGTGGTATCCTTATCCACTTCAATTTCTGTCAGCACATTTTCATGTCCGTATCCTCTTCTTGGGTCTTTGTTTTCCTTATCAATCAGCTGCTGTAGGTTCAGTTCGCCATCTCCTACTACATGAGCGGGAACTCTTCTCGCTGCAGCTACCATTTTATTATTGATCACCAGTACCCTGAAATCATATCCGGTAATGTATTTTTCAACAATTACTTTTCTGGAATATTTCTGAGCATGCTGGAGTCCTATTTTTGAGGCTTCCCAATCGTTGACATTAATGGAAGTCCCTTTTCCGTGGTTTCCATCCAAAGGTTTGAGAACAATAGGATACCCTATTTTTCTGATCACCCTGTCGAGATCCTCTTCATCTACCACTAACTCACCTATTGGAACAGGAACAGCGGCATCGTGAAGCATTTTTTTCGTTAATTCTTTATTACAGGCAATATCAACAGCAATAGAGCTTGTTTTCCCTGTAATCGTAGCCTGAAATCTCTGCTGATTAACCCCATATCCCAGCTGTACCAGAGAATTGGTTCCTAATCTGATCCACGGAATTCTTCTGGAAACGGCTTCCTCTACAATACTTCCCGTAGAAGGGCCTAAACGTACTCTTTCCCTGATCTCTTTCAGCCTCTGAATACAAGCATTCAGATCATATTCTTTATTCTCAATTAAAGCCTCAGCAATTTTTACGGCTTGTTCTGCAGCATAAATACCTGCGTTTTCTTCCAAATAATTAAATACCACATTATAAACTCCGGGAGTCTTGGTTTCGCGTGTTCTTCCGAAGCCAACATCCATTCCGGCTAATGTTTGGATTTCCAAGGCTATATGCTCAATAACATGCCCCATCCAGGTTCCGGTTTCCACTCTGTGAAAAAAACCACCTTCTACTCCTTCTGAACATCTGTGGGTAACTAAAGATGGAATCAATAATTCTATCCTTTTTCTGAAACCTTCAATTTTATTGGTGGGGAAATTTTCCATTTCTTCAAGATCCAACCTCATCTGTATCAGCTTCTTCCTTCTTATGCTCCAAATATTGGGGCCGCGTAAAGCCTGTATCTTCTCAATTTTCATAGTCAATTTGCATTTTTCCTGATTAATAATACTTTCTTCTAAAATCAAATATAGTACAAAAGCTTAAACAAAACTATAGAGAGGTTAAAGATTTGCAAAAAACAGAGAATTTTCATTACTGATTCTAAAATACTCAGAATCAATTTAAATAAGGTTGATATTGGGTTCACAGTAAATTATTTTTTTAAATTTGCATACTATGATGAAACCCGTTGGAAAATTAATTGTTATCGGAGGAGCTGTAAACAAAGGAAGCTTCACGGAAACTGATTTTGATCAGAATATTGAAAAAAATCTGAACTTTTTTGAAAGAGGTATTTTAAGAAAGATCATTAACGAATCTAAACATAAGGAAAATTCCGTAATTGAAGTGGTTACTACGGCCTCTCAAATCCCACAAATTGTAGGTACAGAATATAAAAAAGCCTTTGAATTTCTTGGTGCCAAAAACGTCAATATCCTTGATATCCACAATCGTGAAGAAGCCAATTCCGATGCAATGGTGGCAAGAGCCAATGCTGCAGACGTAGTGATGTTCACCGGTGGAGACCAGCTCAGGCTTACCTCTATTCTTGGAGGCACAAGATTTCATGATACGATTTTATTGAAATATCAGGAGCAGGATTTTATCTATTCCGGAACTTCTGCCGGAGCTGCTGCCGCTTCTGAAAATATGATTTACCAGGGAAGCAGCTCAGAAGCTTTGCTGAAAGGGGAAATCAAAACTACACAAGGTTTAGGGCTCATCGATAATGTGATTATTGATACACATTTCGTACAAAGAGGAAGAATCGGCCGTCTTTTTCAGGCAGTAGTAAACAATCCGAGAACGTTGGGAATTGGTTTAGGAGAAGATACGGGTCTTTTCATTCATAATGATGTGATGACTGCGGTAGGTTCCGGACTTGTAATCATTGTGGACGGAAGATTTATTAAAGATACCAACCTAACGAACATCAACTTGGGGGAGCCTATTTCTATTGATAATTTAACGGTGCATGTGATGTCTATGAATGATCATTATGATCTTACGACTAGAGCATTGACGATTGAGAATTCGCAGTTCAATCCTATTCCTCAAGACAGATAAGATGGCGAGTTTTATATATCTAAACAACTCGAATCCCGAATCCCGAAAAATTAAACAATGAAAATAATCATCCACGGTGGATTTTTCTCTGAAAGTGATCAGAGCCATGAAGTAAAGGTGGCCAAGCAAAATTCTTTACAAAAAATAGCTCAACAGGCTTTTGAATATCTTCAGTCTCATTCCGCTTTTGATACGGTAGCATATGCCGTCTCTCTTTTAGAAGATGATGAGCTGTACAATGCCGGAACAGGCTCCCAGATCCAGAGTGACGGGGTCATCCGTATGAGTGCAGCAATTATGGATGGAGAAACCCAAAAACTGAGTGGTGTTATCAATATACAGGACGTCAAGAACCCAATTTTTGTTGCTAAAGAGCTGATAAAAGAAGATGACAGGGTTTTAGGCGGAAACGGAGCTAAAAAATATGCTTCAGAACATGGTTTTGAGAATTTTTCAACGGAAATACCGCAACGAAGAAAAGAATATGAAGCTAAATTGAATAATGGCGGAAAAGGAACGGTAGGCTGTGTTGCCATTGATAAAAACGGAAAATTAGCCGTAGCAACTTCTACAGGTGGAAAAGGTTTTGAAATTCCGGGAAGAATCTCTGATTCCGCCACTGTGGCCGGGAATTATGCTAATTCTTTTTGCGCAGTAAGCTGTACCGGCGTAGGCGAAGATATTGTGAGCAATGCCACTGCCACCAAAATCGTAACACGGGTTAGTGATGGAATGAGCTTAGCAGATGCTTTTCATAAAACTTTTGAGGAATTAAAAGCTATTGACGGATTTGCGGGTGCCATTGCCATAGACAAAGAAGGCAATATATATCATCAGGACTCCTATCCTACCATGGTTTTTGCGAGCTTCGACGGAAAAAACTTTGAAGTATTCCAATAATTTAACATTAATTTATAATTCCGGTTATTTTTTTGGCACGTATTTTACATGATATTCTATAACAAATTTTAATATTAATAATTAAAAAATAGAAATCATGGGAAATAAAACGAACGGCTTATTGGCTTTATTAGGTTTAGGTGCATTAGCATATTGGAAATATAAAAAATCAACTCCTGAACAGCAGCAGGCGGTAAAAGATAAGATCAATACGGCGAAAGATAATCTTAACAAATGGGGAAATGATCTTAAAAGCAAAGCCAATGAAGTAGCTTCTCAGGTTCAGAACAAAGTTGATGAAGTAAAAACAAAGACTGAAGATTCTATTCATTAAGATTTAGTTTTTTTTAACATTCATATATTGAAAAGTCATCATATTAGCACGTTATGATGACTTTTTTTGTGCCGTTAATGCATAGACCATCGGGATTTTATTTCCCAAATGAGGTATCCTCCATTTTCCTTTCTCGAATTCATCCACATGCCTGAAGCAAGGATAAGGCGACCAGTCAAATTCCCTGAACTCTTTTAATTCAAGGTCTTTTTTAAGCAGATTCTGAATAACATCAGCCAATGAATGATTCCACATCACATATTCCTGGACAATGTCTGCAGAAAAATCGGCATAGGTTCCTTCATAGGTCTCTATTATAGGTTTTTCATTGAAATAATTATAGGCCACTTGTTTGAAATCGTCATCAAACATCCATACTACGGGATGGAACTCCGCCATAATGAATTGTCCTCCCGGTTTCAAAAAATGATTGATCACACCGCCCCATTTTTCCAGATCCGGAAGCCATCCTATTGTACCATAACTGGTAAAAACCAAATCAAATTTCTGATCTAAAACATGGGAAAGATTATATACATCCGAACAGATAAATTCCGTATCGGCATGGCATTGTTGAGCAAGATCTTTTGCTGCTTCAATTGCTTTATCTGACAAATCTATGCCTGTGACTTTAGCCCCTAATCTTGACATTGAAATGGTGTCCTGCCCAAAATGGCATTGAAGATGTAAAATGTTTTTTCCTTTTATATTCCCCAAAAGCTCAAGTTCAATAGAGTTAAGTGAACTTCTTCCCTTTAAAAATTCATCTACAAAATAGAAATCTGATTTCAGATGGGGCTCTACTTTGGCGTTCCAAGATTTTCTGTTAATATCAAGATAGTTTTCCATAACATTTTAACTGCATAAAGTCCTTACAATTAAACCATTACATTTTCTCAAGCAATTTTCTCTTTTGTTCCTGAAATTCTTCTTCCGTTAAGACGCCACTTTCTTTTAGCCTTCCCAGTTGCTCCAGTTGATCTAAAACGGTAGGTTCCGTTTTCAATTGAAAGTATTCTTTAGGGCGGGACATAAAGTCTCTTACTTTTTCGCAGAACAATTCCGCTTCATATTTTCCTACACCATCAATTTCAACAATATTTCCTGAGATATGAACATCTATGGAAGCCAGCATGAATTCAGTTTCATATTGTATGGAAGTTACTTTATCATAAGAAAAATCCTCTACTTTCAAACCATACAAAAATTCTTTATCCAGAAAAATTAACCTTCGGTCTGTAGCCACCAAAAGAATATGATGGTTGGATGTTTTATTTCTGCCTTCTACCAGGTACACGATTTTTTCATCGGCTGAAAGTACATTGGGTAATTCACGAATTTCCTTTCTGGCGAAGAAAGTGGGATTGATATCTAATTTTTCAAGCTCATCCCTGATTTCATCAAGTTTTGATTTTTCTCTCATTGGTATAAGGTAGAGGGTTAACTATTAGTTTTTATTCAATATGTCATCTTTTACAAATCAGACCAACGTCAACAGGTATCCCAGTAATGATCCGGCCAGAACAATAAAAGCACTATTTATTTTTTGATACCCAAATGTAATAATAATACTTATAACAGCAATAACAATGGTTCGCCAATCAATAACAGCTTCTTTCCCCATTGCAAAACAAACGGAAATTATGATAGCCACTGTTGCCACATTCACGGCATCCAAAAAAACTGAGAACAGCCTGGAGCTTCTCATTTTTTTTACCAATGGGTTAAGGAAGGCCACGAATAAAAATGAAGGAAGAAAAACCCCAATAGTGGAAACAGCTGCTCCCCACCAACCATTAATTTGATATCCTATAAAAGTTACAGATGAAAAAACAGGTCCCGGTGTAAATTGCCCTACTGCAATAGCATCAACAAGCTGTTGCCTTGATAAAATACCTTTGGCAACCAATTCTGCGTCAAGAAATGCAAATAAGACGTATCCACTCCCATATAGAATAGCTCCGATCTTAAGGAAGATAAAGAACAACTTCAGGTTGGTAACAGATCCCGGACCTTGTTCCTGTAAAGATATCAGGGTGATCGGAATAAAATTCTTTAAGTCATTAGAGTTTTTACTTCTTATTAGGTACAAAATAATGGCCAGAAAGCCGGCTCCAAATAACAATATGATTTCATTATATCCGAACAGAGAACCTATTAGAACCAAAAGTCCTAAAACAGCCAATTCCGCCGTTTTTACAGATTTTTTGGCTAACGGAAAAATGGCTCCCAGAATTATAGCAATAATAGCCGGCTTTATTCCGTAAACAAAAGGCTGTACCTCAGGAAGCTGGCTATATTGTTTATATAGCCATGCAAAAACAGCGGTAATAAAAACAGCGGGTAAAATAAAACAGAGTCCTGCAACAAGCAATCCTTTCCAGCCTGCTTTTTCCCGGCCGATGTGAATAGCCATTTCTGTACTGTTGGGGCCCGGAATCAGGTTCGTAGCACCCAGCAAATCCAGAAAATGTTGCTGAGACATCCATTTTCTTTTGTTTACCACTTCTTCCTGCATCATGGCAATATGTGCTGCAGGACCTCCAAAACCTATGATTCCCAGTTTCAAAAAAAGTTTGGCGATTTCTTTCAAACCCATTATTGTACTTTTTAAAGTGATATTCCGAATGCAATTACTCTTTAACTTTTAGAATATGGATTCTACTCCGAGTTTTTTCTGAAAATAACAATGGAAGAATAAAGAGAATACAATTCCCAGCCTAATGATTCATGTAACCGTCTGCCTTTTTCTGTTACTACCAGAAAATTATTGAAAACGCCTTCTGAGCGTCCTGTTTATTCTGTACTAAATATTTAATACCCCGGACTTGTTTCTACAATTAAGGTTTTAGGTAAAAGCTGTTTTAGTTTTTTAACATTTTCCGGGGAGATTCTATTCCCTGCTATAGATAAAAGTTCTAATTTTTTCAGCTTTTCAATTCCTGCCGGTAAATCTTCCAATT
>NZ_BAAFHL010000076.1:0-9163 GCF_042849955.1 Chryseobacterium barbadense | reverse complement strand
TTTCTAGTGTTCATAACTAAATTTTTTATAAATTAATATTAAGTGATGTCATGCCGCCTCTGACTAGTATAAGGCAGCAATAGTTTGGGTGTATTTATTTACGGAACACGGAAAGCCAAAGAGCTTTAAATGTTGCCTCTAATGAGGTCTTAAGAATATTTGAATAATTTATATCTCAAATGTACTGTAGAATAATTCACTTTTTTATGACCTGGGTCATAAACGCCTATTTAATAAAGAATTTTTTTGTTTTCGATCTTTATCATTCCTTCATTTTCCATTTTTTTTAAAAAACGGATTACCGTTTCTACCCGCAACCCTGTGAGGTTAGCCAATTGCTGTCTTGTAATTTCCACAAGGTAAGAATAAGGGGCGTCGTCTTTATGATAACTTTTTAAATAATCCAGCAGGCCTTTTATCCTTATTACCGGATTTTGGGATGCCAGATTATGGATCATTAATGACTTAAAATAAAGTTTCTGCGCTAAACATTTATTCATTTCTAATGAAATTTCAGGATGCTTTTTTAGCAGTTCCATGAAATTATTTTTTGAAAGCCGAATAATTTCAACAGGGGTTAAAGCTATGGCGTTCATCGGGTATTGCTCATTCAGAAATATCAATGAGTCTCCAAAGCTTTGGTTTTTTCCAAGGATATTGTGGATGTACTCTTTCCCTTCATCATTGTAATTATTCAGTTTTACTTTTCCTTCTGTGATCTGAAAATAATAAAGTGCATAATCATTTTCCCGAAAAATAAGATCACCTTTCTTATACTGTTTTCTTTCCGCACCGGATGAGAGTAAAAACGTCTCATCGATGTTCATGCAACTTATTGTTTTCATAATTCGTGTTTTTTAATATTCAGGGAAAAATAAATCGTAAAATTTAGTATTGAAGTCAGCCTTAATATAAAATTTTACGATCCTGAATTTTTACAATTTTATCCCTTTCCATCCCTTTAATGGTCCTTATGGCGGTTTCCACACAAAGACCGGTTAAGTTTGCCAACTGCTGCCTTGTTAAGGGTACCATAAAAGAATAAGGCCTTATGTCTTCCTGAAAACTCTTCAGATAATCTAATAATCCTTTCAGTCTTATAGCAGGACTTTGTGAAGAAATATTCTGCATCATAATGAACTTATAATACAGGCGTTGAGATATAAAACTGCTGACTTCAAGGCATAATTTCGGAGAATGCTCCAGCAATTTAAAAAAATTTGATTTGGAAAGCCTTAAAACACTGCATTCAGTGAGAACTTCCGCATTCATTGGGTAGGGCTTATGGATAAATAAAAGAGATTCTCCGCAGCTCTGCCCCTCCGACAGAATATTCTGAATAAACTCTTTTCCGTCTTCGCTATAATTGTTCAGTTTTACTTCCCCTGTTATAATCTGATAATAATAGTTTGGTATTTCTCCTTCGGTGAATATAAATTCTGAAGGTTCGTAATGCTTGATATTTGCCCCTGCTGAGCACAAAATATCTTCTTTAATAACCATAATAGTTGTTTTTAATGTTTTGTTTAACGTTACCCGTTTCTCTTAGCAAAATATAATTGGAAGTTCTGTTATAAGTACAAAAATCACACCTATCCTGGTCTTTGAATAGTTAAATAAGGTTAAATTTTATAATTATTATTATTTTTCAATTATGAATTTTCATTCTATTGCTTATTGAATATTATAACTTGTAATTTCGTAATAAATTGCCCATCCCGTAAATAAAATAATAATAATCCATATCCAAAACGGAATGGTTTGCGGGGTTTCACTTCCGTTAATCAGGAAACTTTTCTGATTTCCTTTATCATACGCATTGATCATTAATGACAATGTACCATCTACCACATCCTTATTTTTTAATCCTTCTACTTTTATGGACGGGCCATTGGCTACCGTGAAGTGTATTTTTTTTATGCCTTCTTTTCCGGACGGGGACTGACTGACAATGGTAAGAACATGTTCCCCGTCGGCAATTTTTTTAGTATCCAGATCAAAAACAATGGGCGTATCCAATTCTGCAATGGGTATAGGCTCATCATCTATAAAAAGAAAAATTTTACTTTTATCCTTGGTCATAATATTTCATTTTGATGGGGCAGAACAGAATATTTGATATGACTTTCTTCTTTTTCTCCGGGGCTGATCAGGTATTTTACAGAATATCCCAATGCCACAAGAGTGATTAGAATAACGATTATTATTATAAACCAGTCCCAGTTACTTTCAGGGCCCGTTCCGTGAGTGAGGTTCCGGGTCACATTAGGCTGTTGTAGCCTGCATGCGTCACAGGCAAAAACATACGTTGTGAACAGCACCAGACTACAAATATTTATCTTTTTTATTATTTTTTTCATGATCATTTTATTTTGTCCATAATAATTTTCACCTCTTCTACCGTTACTTTTTTGGCATTATTCCCCCAACTTGTTCTTTCATGATTTATGATTGCGGTAACATCTTCGGAAGTAAAGCTGGCATTCGTTCCTACGGCAGGCATAGCAGCAAACTCCGGTCTTGGATCATAACCTTTCATAATAATGGTCACATAAAGTTCCAGGTCACCTCCGGTGACAACGGGACTGTTTTTCAATGATGGAAATGCTCCGGGAACACCTTCCCCGTTTGCCTGGTGACAGCTTGCACAATTGGCTGTAAAGAGTTCTGCTCCATCCGGCATATTAGCAGCAGTACCTCCTTCTGCGCCTTTTTTTTCTTTTTGCTTATATAAAAACGGAGGAACAATAGATTTGTCAGTAAAATCCGATTGTTTTAAAGATTTCAGATAAGCGACCAATTGCAATGCTTTCGGAGTGGCTACAATTTTCTTATTCTTGTTTTTAATGAATTTCTCCGGAACTTTTACTTCAACATCTCCGGGTTGTAAATAATCACGTTCTATGAAAAGCCATGTGTAAGCCGGCATAATTGAGGCTTCCACTGCAGCTCTCGGCTGATATAAATGAATCAGATGCCATTCTGCACTAGGCTGTCTATCTCCAATGTTGGTAAGATCCGGGCCGGTTCTCTGAGTTCCCATCAGGTTAGCAGTATTTCTCCAGAAATCCGTCCTTGTGTTGATGGCAAAATCTGCAGGAATACTTGGCCTTTTTCCAAACACATTATCCATCTCTACATTTCTTACCTGCTGTGTATGACAGGCTACACAGCCGTTTTCAATATATACCATTTTGCCTGCTCTTTCTTCTTTGGTCAACAATTTTACTTGTCTTGGTAAAGGTTTATTGATTCTTTGATTTTCTAAAGCAGGAATAATGGCAATATAAAGTGTGAGACATACAAAAAGAAGCGTTGCAGACCCAAAAAAGATTTTATGATTATTGAAAAGGAACATCATCACATTTCATTTTTAGGATTAAATTCCGTGTTTCTTAATTGTTTCTTCGCTGCCAGTATTTCAGCCGGTGTTTTCGGGATTTTAATATCTTCTTCAGTTTTAACCATCCGGTAGAAATTATAAGCGAAAATAAGATGGGAGACCCACATCATGGTTCCGCCAATCGCTCTCCAAAGCCAGAAGGGAAACATATTGATCACTCCATCTATAAAAGGCTTTTTTTTCATCCACATCATACCGGTCTGGGTTCCGCCGATCATTAATGCGATCACATACATCATCAATCCTATCAAGGCAAGCCAGAAATGAATACCTACAAGTAATTTCGGAGGCTCTTTCCCGGTGAGTCGTGGAATTAAGGTGTAAGAAAATCCCCAAATCATGAAAGTAATAATTCCATACATGGTTAGATGTGAATGTGAAACTGTGAAATCCGTGAAATGCCAAAGCAAGTTAGTATACCTAAAAGCTTCTACAGTTCCCTGAAAAGATCCCGTAAAATAAAATATAATAGACATGAAATAAAAAGGAAGTGTATAGCTGGTCTTCAACTGATACCAGGAACCACTGAATGTCAACAGAAAATTGGTTGTCCCTGCAGCCACGGGAATCAGCATTCCGGCACTTGCTATAATGGCAGTTGTCTGTAATCGCCAGGGTATGGCGCTGAAAATAAAATGGTGCGTACCAATCAACGTATAAAATAAAACATGCGTCCAGAAAGCCAGAGCTCCCAGACTGTAAGAATAAATAGGCTTGTTAAGCTGCTGCGGAAGAAAATAATACATCAATCCCAGATTGATCAGCATGAACCACATTCCAATCGCCTGGTGCATATAATATCCTTGTGTAATAGTCTCTCCCACTCCATTCTGCCATATAGGAGTATACCCTATCAAAATAACGATAACGATAAATATGCTCCCGGAAATAATGTACCAATTCGATATATAGATTTCTTTAGTCGTTCTCCGGGCAACAGGTTTAAACAGGTTGTGAAGAGAGATGGCTATTCCAATCCCGAAGGTGATCATAATGGGCCATATATACTCCCTGTATTCTCCGCCACCATTGTTTACCCCGGCTAAAACACTTATAGTTCCGGCCAGTACTGCCACATTGATCAGGATAAGAGAAACATAGCCCTGCTTAAGGTTATATACTTCAACATTGCTCACTCTTGTTACCACATAATAAGATAACCCTACCATCGCCAATGAAGCCCAGCCCCAGAACACGGCGTTGGTGTGTGCAGGACGTAATCTTCCGAAACTTAACCAGCTGAGATGATCCGCATCAGGTGCCACATATTTGATTCCGGCATATAAACCGAAAGTAGTTCCTATAATCAGCCAAAAGATAGCAGTTCCCAAAAAATAAAGAATAAGTTGGCTAAGCTGGGGTGAAATATACTTCTGAAAGGATGAAGTTCTCCTTTTGGTAGGGAACACTCTAAGTTCCTCCACCAGGTTGATGTTCTGGATCATGCCTCTTCTATCAGCTGCAGGCAGGTCTCCGGATAATTTATTTTCAGGAAGCCCGGTATGGATTTCCTGATCTCTTTGCTCATAGGCTTCAACCTCTTTAGCAGAAAGGCTTTTTATCTTTTTCTGAACTTCAAGAGATTCTTTCCGTTTTAATATGTTTGCATAGACCGAAAGGAATTTAAAAACCGCTATGGTTAATCCTGCAATTATGATGATCAATAAAAGCAAAATGGTAATCTGAATTCCCGTTTCATTAAATAGTGCCCAATCAGCCATGAAAATTATTTACGGATTATTTAGTATTGAAAAATGTTGTGGTCTAAGCAGATGATGTTTAGTCTTTCTGAAAAAACGACTATTGATGTTCAAACAGAACATCAATTCTCAAATAGATAAGAATGCTGCAGCCTTCGGAATGAATTATTTGCTGTTTTTAATGGAATCCACATCGTAAGATGTACTGTCAACTGGAAGTGTGGCATCCCCGGAATCCGGAATTACCTGTGCATTGCCGGAAGCCATACTGTCACCCGTATTCAGGCTGTCTATATGGGTGGGTTGGGTCTGCGGCTCTTTCTTACAGCTCAGGGTCAGAAATCCTAAACTTAAGATGATGATTGCAATCGGTTTCATAATATTAAATTTTGTGAGTGTATTTCAAAGTTAGCTTAATATTATGTTAACCTTTATGACTTCAGTCATAAGTGTAGGAGTTAAAACGGCCTAGCTTATTTTTGAAGCCTTTTAGTAGCAGCAACACAAAGAATTACCCCCAATGTTACCCCTATCATTTCAATGCTAATCTGTTCATTCAGAAAATAAGCCGCCAGCGCCAGTCCGAAAAATGGTTGCAATAGCTGCAGCTGTCCCACCATTGCTATTCCACCCTGCGCCAAGCCGCGATACCAGAAAATAAACCCTATAAACATACTGAAAAGTGAAATGTAAGCTAATCCTGCCCAGGCCTCTATATGAATATCTGCCACGGGTTTCGGCAAGTAGGCATATAATAAAGGAATCATAAAAGGTAATGATAATACCAAAGCCCAGGAGATTACCTGCCATCCACCCAAAGTTTTGGAAAGCTTTGCTCCTTCCGCATAGCCAAGTCCACATACAACAACACCAATTAACATAAGAATATCGCCTATAGGAGAAGCCGAAATACCCTGGGCTACAGCATAACCGATCACCAAGAGGCTCCCGATACCGGAAAAAAGCCAGAATATGGGCTGTGGACGCTCACCGCCGCGAATCACGCCAAATATAGCTGTTGTAAGAGGAAGCAAGCCTAAAAATACAATAGAATGAGCCGAGGTTATATATTGCAGCGCTAAAGAAGATAAGAGTGGAAAGCCTACCACACAACCGATTGAAACTATAATTAATGAAAGAATCTGATCTTTCTCAGGCTTTTTTTCGCGAAATAACAAAAGAACAGAAAGGGCAAGAATGCCCGCAATGGCTGCACGAGCCGCTGTTACAAATACAGGCTCCATTTCCATTACGGCCAGCTTAGTTGCAGGCAGAGATCCGCTGAAAAGAACTACTCCTATGAAACCATTGATCCATCCGCTTACTGTCTGGTCTTTTGATAATTGATTCGCTATCATCTGATTTTATTTTTAATATTTCAAAATTATAAAGGAAAAACAGATAAGCACAGTATCAGTTTTGTATATTTGCATGGATACAGTTAAGCTATGCAAAAAGAATTTTTATACACTGAAATTTCCAACGCCATATCAAGCCAGATCAAAAAAGGAGTTTTAAAGGCCGGAGATAAACTGCCTTCAGTAAGAATGCTATGCAGGGAGCATCAAATCAGTATGAATACGGCAAAACGTGTATTTCTGGAACTCGAATCACAATCATTGATAGAATCTAAACCACAAACCGGTTATTTTGTAAGCAGGTTTTTTGATGTCAAGCTTCCGCTGGCGCAAATAAGCCGGCCTTCCTTATTGTCCGATAATAAAGAACCGGATGAACTGATCAGCAAGGTATATGAAAATCTCGGAAAAAAAGAAATGACGATGTTCTCTATCGGTATTCCTTCCGGGGATCTGCTTCCTCAGGCTAAGCTGAAAAAGGAAATTGTGAATGCGGCCAGGGTGTTAAAGGAAGGCGGAACAGAGTATGAAGAACTTCAGGGGAATTTAAAGCTCAGAAGAATGATTGCATTAAGATCCGGATTATGGGGCGGCAATTTTAATGAGAGTGATCTAGTGACTACTAATGGCGGAATGCAGGCTCTATCTTTTTGTTTGATGGCTTTGGGAAAGCCTGGAGATACAGTAGCCATTGAAAGTCCCTGTTATCCGGGAATTCTTCAATTGGCTAACGGATTGGGACTTAAAGTTTTGGAATTACCCACCCATCCTACTACCGGAATTGAAATTGAAGCACTAAAAAAATATCTTCCCAGAATAGATATCTGTCTGCTTATTCCTAACTTTAATTCACCTCTTGGCAGCTGCATGCCTGATGAACATAAAAAAGAAATTGTGAAGCTGTTATCTGAAAATAACATTCCACTTATAGAAGATGATGTGTATGGTGACCTTTATTTTGGCTCGCATCGTCCTAAATGCTGCAAATCTTTTGATAAGGAAGGAAACGTTCTGTATTGCAGTTCCATTTCAAAAACACTGGCTCCCGGATATCGTGTGGGCTGGATTGCTCCGGGAAAGTATAAGGATAAAATATTGAAGCTTAAGCTTCTTCATTCCACATCTTCCATTACCCTCGTAAATGAGGCTGTTGCCAATTTCCTGAAAAGCGGAAAATATGAAAAGCATTTATACCAATTGCGACGAACCCTTCAGACAAACTATCAGAATTATGTTCAGACCATTGCAGAATCTTTCCCTGAAGGAACAAGAACAAGCCGTCCACAAGGCGGGCTTTCTTTGTGGGTGGAATTTGATAAGACCATTCAGACGAGAGAATTATATGACAGGGCTATTAAGCAAAACATTAGCATTGCTCCCGGAAGAATGTTTAGTCTTCAGGATCAGTTTGAAAACTGCATGCGTCTTTGTTTTGGCCTTCCATGGTCGGAAAATACCCGATCCAAGCTTGAGCAAATCGGAAAAATTGCCGAGATGCTGTGATTTATCTGTCCGGAACAAAATTTTTGCGGGCCAGCTCTTTTCTTACACGGCTTAAGCTTTCAGGAGTAATTCCTAAATAAGATGCGATCATCCATTGTGGAACTCTAAGCAGCAAATCAGGATACATTTTGATGAATTTCATATATCGTTCTTCTGCCGTTTCCCCCAATAAAGAATTGATCCTGTTCTGCAGGCTTCGGATATGCTTCTGAAGCAGAAAATCACTTCTTTCAATGCTATTAGGGAATTGTTCAACGAGCTTATTAAAGAAATCAGGATGTAAAAACAAGACTTCAGAATCCTCAACAGCTTCTATGTAGTACACTGATTTTTCATTGAAATAAAGGCTGCTTCTGTCTGAAATCAGCCAGCTTTCAGGAGCAAACTGAATAATGTGCTCTTTACCGTTTTTATCAATGGAATACATTTTTAAAAGCCCTTTTTCCACAAAGAATATATGTCGGCATATTTCCCCATACTGCAAAAGAAACTGATTTTTAGGAATCTTTTTCACTTCATAATGGAGACTGCAGGCATTCACTTTTTCAATAGGAACACTTAAAACCTGGGCTAAATAACTGTTAATGTTCTTCATTAGATAATTTGGCTAATAGATATGTCTTGGTGCGAAGCATGGTTGATGACCTTGCCATTCTTTAATACGATCAATTGAGGACTTTCGTGTCTTATGCCGAAATCTTCTGCGATTGTATTTGAAACTGATCTATGCGCTAGCAAATCTAAGTAATAAAAGCTTATCTTTTGATCTATATCTTCTATTTCTTTTTCAAAATTTCTCAATACTGTCTTACTGATGAAGCAGCTCGTTGAATGTTTGAAGATTACAACCTTCTCATGATAGGAATGTTCAACAGCGTCGGCAAGTTCTTTTTCAGAAGTAATGCTTTTCCAAAAAGATGATGGTTTTGGCTTTTCATCTTCGCCAAATAGTTTTCCAAAAATACTCATACGTTAAATTGCTTGAGATGATGATCAAGATGTTTAAATTCTAAAAAGCCCCAGTCTCTTTCCTTCATTTTTCCGAATAGTATGTGATGATCCGGTAAATTATTATTTTCAAACGCATCCCAATAATTATCCAGGGTTTGCAGCAAATCTCTTCGGGCACTATTAAAGTCACAGTCAAAATTAACAATTAGTTTTTGAAAAGTGGGCATATTCCGGGGAATACCGTTATT
>NZ_BAAFHL010000075.1:0-9530 GCF_042849955.1 Chryseobacterium barbadense | reverse complement strand
GGGGATGAATGTTCACAACGCAGTTATAGAAGCAAAAGAGGTGGAAAGCGGCGCAACGGTTCATTTTGTAACATCAGGAATTGATGAAGGAGAAATCATTCTTCAAAAGTGTTTTGAAGTAACGGAAAACGAAACCCCTGATACTTTAGCACAAAAAGTTCATCAGATAGAATATGAAATTTTCCCTAAAGCTATTAACAAAGTATTGGGTAATATTTAAAATAAAAATTCCCCTCCTCTGGAGGGGTGTCAAAAATTCTAAGAATTTTTGACGGGGTGGTTAAAAAACACATTAGATTTTGAAAAAAATATTTCGAAAACATTTGATAAAATCTAAGTAAAATAAAGTAAATCCGGGGGTGAAAGACCGGGATACAGTTTGAAATAGCTGTAAAAAGTAAAAAATCGAAAGTAAAATGAGCAACAAATCGCAGATTCGCGATTCCGGCTTAAAAAAATGAAAAATCTATGAGCAAACGAGTTTTAATCAGTGTTTCTGACAAAAGCGGATTAATTGAATTCGCGCAGTTTTTGGAAGCCCAGAATTATGAATTAATTTCTACGGGGGGAACTTTCAAACATTTGAAAGACGCTGGTTTAAATCCAATTCAGATTGATGAGGTTACCAATTTCCCTGAAATGCTTGACGGAAGAGTGAAGACCTTACACCCGAAAGTTCACGGCGGGCTTTTGGCTGTACGTTCCAACGAAGAGCACATGAAGACGGTTCAGGAGCATGGAATTGGTCTGATAGACATGGTGATCGTGAATCTTTATCCTTTCTTTGAAAATGTAAACAAAGACATTTCTTTACATGATAAAGTAGAGTTTATCGACATCGGTGGTCCTTCCATGCTACGTTCGGCAGCCAAAAACTTTGATTCCGTTACCGTCATTACCGATGTGGAAGATTATGCAACCGTAAAACTGGAAATGGAACAGAACGGTGACACGTATATTGAAACACGTAAAAAGTTAGCCGGAAAAGTATTCAATCTTACTTCTGCTTATGATGCAGCTATTTCAAGAATGCTTTTAGATGAAGAATATCCAACGTATCTAAATGCATCTTACAAGAAAGTTTCTGACCTGAGATATGGAGAAAATCCACATCAGACAGCCGCCTATTATGTTTCTACTTTCGAAAATGGGGCAATGAAAGATTTCGAACAGCTTGGTGGAAAAGAGCTTTCTTTCAACAACCTTCGTGATATGGACCTTTGCTGGAAAGTAGTAAATGAGTTCAAAGAAGAAATGGCCTGTTGTGCCGTAAAGCATTCTACACCTTGTGGAGTGGCGATCGGAACTTCAGCATTGGAAACCTATCAGAAAACGTTCGAATGTGATCCGGTTTCCATCTTTGGCGGAATTGTTGCCATGAACTACAAGATTGATGCGGCAACAGCTGAAGAATTAAATAAAACGTTCCTTGAAATTGTAATGGCTCCTGATTTTGATGAGGAAGCTTTAGAAGTTTTAAGAAAGAAAAAGAACTTAAGAATCATAAAAATTGTAAATCCTGTATCCGACAAACAAATGTGGGTGAAGATCGATGGCGGAATGCTCGTTCAGGATTATGATACTCATTTCTCTGACGATATTAAAGTAGTTACTGATGTTCAGCCTACTGAAGAACAGAAAAAAGCATTGCTTTTCTCCCAGAGAGTAGTGAAGTACGTGAAATCAAACGCAATTGTGGTTTCCAACGGAATCCAGGCTTTTGGAATTGGTGGAGGTCAGGTAAACAGAATCTGGGCGACACAACAGGCCATTGAACGAGCCAAAGAGAAATTCTCTGGAGATTTGGTATTGGCTTCGGATGCTTTCTTCCCGTTTCGTGATGTCGTAGATTTTTGCGCTCAGGAGGGTATTAAAGCAATCATCCAGCCGGGTGGAAGTGTAAAGGACCAGGACAGCATTGATGCGGCCAACGAGCACGCTATTCCGATGATGTTTACAGGGATGAGACACTTTTTACACTAATTAAAATAGAATTAAAAATTGATTTTGAGATTGTATTTATAGCATTCAAAATTATATATTTGTAAAATAGACTAGTTAATTAATAAAGTATGAGAATATTAATCATAGGTGAAGGTGGAAGAGAATCTGCTCTGGCAGCAAAACTTCATAAAGACTCCAGAGTTACTAAAATGTTTTTTGCTAACGGAAATGCGACTACCGATGCAATAGGGAAAAATGTTCATTTATCAGAAATCAAAGAACTTAGAGATTTCGCCATTAAAGAAAAAGTAGATTTAACGATCGTAGGTCCTGAAGCTCCATTGGTAGCAGGTTTGAAGGATGAATTTAAGAAACATGATCTTAAAGTTTTTGGTCCTACTCAGAAAGTGGCAAGTCTTGAAGGAAGTAAAGCCTTCTCAAAGAAATTTATGCAGACCTATGATATCAAAACAGCAAAAGCTGTGGTATTTGATTCATATCCTGACGCAAAAGCATATGTTCAGACCCAGGAATATCCGCTGGTGGTTAAAGCAAGTGGTTTGGCGGGTGGAAAAGGAGTGGTAATCTGTGATACTGTTGAAGAAGCAGAAGCTACCATTCACGACTTCATGATCCGAAGAATTTATGGAGACGCAGGTATCCAATTGGTTATCGAAGAATATTTGCAAGGTTTTGAGGCATCTATTATTGCATTCTCAAATGGTGAGAAATTATTCCCTTGTATCCCTGTAAAAGATTATAAAAAAGCCGGTAACGGTGATAAGGGGCCAAATACAGGAGGTATGGGATCTGTAGCACCAAGCCCTGAGTTTACAGAGGAACATTATGCAGATTTCGAACAAAATATATTAGAACCTACTATCAAAGGCCTTAAAGGAGAAGGTTTCAGTTTCAAAGGAATTATTTTCTTCGGATTAATGGTAACAAAAAAAGGAGCTTATCTTCTTGAATACAACATGAGATTCGGTGATCCTGAAACTCAGGTTCTCATGGCTCTTATGGAAAACAACCTTTTAGATGTGATTAACGATTGTATGCACGGTAAAGACATTGAGCTTAAATTCAAAAATGAAAAAGCAGTTTGTCTGGTTATGTGCTCAGGAGGTTATCCGAGAAACATTGAAACAGGTTTTGAAATTGTGGGAGAAAACAAAGTGAAACATAGTCAGCTATTATATGCAGGAGCGATCAAAAAAGGAGATAAAGTGGTTTCTAACGGCGGTAGGGTATTGAACCTGGTTGCTACAGGGGCTACTTACGATGAAGCCCGTAAGAAAGTTTACGAGGATGCCATCCCTGTTCACTTCGACTACAGTTTCTACAGAGAAGACATCGGAAAATTCTGATAAAAACCACAAAAAAAGATTTGGAGCGCTTCCAAGTCTTTTTTTGTAAAACAATTTATATTAAGGAGTTAGAAGTTTATCGCTTTCGGCTTTCTATCAATTATTAATTATCAATCATCAATTATACAATGAATAACGGTATTATTATATTAGATTTCGGATCCCAGTACAACCAGCTTATCGGAAGAAGAATCCGTGAGATGGGAGTATATTCTGAAATCCTTCCTTTCAGTACACCTTTACAAACGATTTTAGAAAAACAGCCGAAAGGGATTATCCTTTCCGGAGGACCAAGTTCTGTGAACGCAGAAAATGCTCACTTAGTGGAAAAAGCATTATATGAGCAGGGGATTCCTGTGTTGGGAATCTGCTACGGAATGCAGCTGACGGCACACGTTTTAGGTGGGAAAGTACATAAAGGAGTAAAAGGGGAGTATGGAAAGGCTCACTTGGAAATTGTAAAAGAAAGTGCTCTACTTCAAGGGGTTTCTCAAAACTCTATCGTTTGGATGAGCCACTTTGATGAAGTAGGAATGCTTCCTCCTGGTTTTGAGCTGAATGCGACTTCCGGCGTTATTGCTTCCATCTCTAATGCCGAAAGAAATATTTACTGTGTTCAGTTCCACCCGGAAGTTTCCCATACGGAAGAAGGCGGTAAAATGCTTGAAAATTTCGTTTTCGGAATCTGTAAAGCGGAGAAAAACTGGAAATTAACCAATTATATCGAGAAAACAGTTGCGGAGATCCGTGAAAAAGTAGGAGATAACAAAGTAATCTTAGGACTTTCAGGAGGAGTTGACTCTTCTGTAGCGGCAGTGTTGATCCATAAAGCGATCGGTGACCAGTTGACTTGTATCTTCGTAGATACCGGTTTATTGAGAAAGAATGAAGGCCAGAAAGTAATGGATAACTACGGAGAGCATTTCCATATGAACATTAAAATGGTGGATGCTTCCAAAAGATTCTTATCCAAGCTTGAAGGCATTGATGACCCTGAACAGAAAAGAAAGATCATCGGAAACGAATTCATTCACGTTTTTGATGAAGAGTCTCATAAAATTGAAGGTGCTAAGTTCCTGGCACAGGGAACAATTTATCCGGATGTTATCGAAAGCCAGTCAGTGAACGGACCTTCAGCAGTGATCAAATCACACCACAATGTGGGCGGACTTCCGGAGGATATGGAATTCGAATTATTAGAGCCATTGAGAGAGCTTTTCAAAGATGAAGTAAGAAAGGTAGGCGAGGAGCTTGGAATTCCGCATCATTTGGTATACAGACACCCTTTCCCGGGACCAGGTTTAGGAATCAGGGTATTGGGAGCTGTAGATGCTGACAAAGTAAGAATCCTTCAGGAAGCAGATGATATCTTCATTGAGGAATTGTATAAAAATGACCTGTATGAAAAGGTTTCTCAGGCTTTCGTCGTATTACTTCCCGTAAAATCTGTAGGAGTAATGGGAGACGAGAGAACATATGAATATACTGCAGTTGTTCGTTCTGCCAATACCATTGATTTCATGACGGCAACATGGAGTAAGTTACCTTACGAGTTCCTTGAAACGGTTTCCAACAGAATCATCAATGAAGTAAGAGGAATCAACAGGGTAGCATATGATATCTCCAGCAAACCCCCTGCAACGATAGAATGGGAGTAACCCCTTAAAATATCTCAAAAAATACCATTTATGACCTTACTCATAAAATAGTATTTTTTTAGGCGGTAACTTTGTCTAGGAATTAAATAATTTCAAATAATTTTTTTTCATCATTTGTGTTTTTGACCTCCCGCAAGGGAGGTTTTTTTAGGCTCCGAAGTCATACATCCCGCTTTCTTGAAACTCCTTACCATTAAATTTGTATTGGTAAGCATTCTGAGTGGTTGCTGTGTAATTATGCAGCATCCCGAAAGGGTAGTAGTTGTTATTTTCTACAATTTCCCCGGTTTCCAGTAATCTATGCACATTTGACTCCATCCGGATCCGTACATTGTAAACTTTGTATTGTCTTGGCTGGGTAATACCATATTGACCTTTTACAAAAAAACGAACCATTTAAAATTAGAATATTGATTTCAATAATCTAATTTTTGTTCTAAAAAAGATAACAAACCCAAATGAGGATTTCTATTTATTTTGGGTCAAACCATTCTTTTCGTTTTGCTACCTCTGCCATATGTGAAATTGTAAGTGAAGGTTTTGGCTTTATTTTCAATTCAAATCCTAGTTTCATTAACAAATTATTGAAAAAAGATATTTTATAAAAATATTTATTAACATTTAACATTTCGCTATTTGAAACATTAAATTCCTTAAAAAATAGTTCAAAGACCATTTCCATATCTAGAAAATCCTGATCAATCGTGTTAATAATTGTTTTATTTTTTAAGTTATTATTATAAATACCCCATTCTTTAAAAAATGAAACTACTTTTTGTTCTATTTGAGACTCCATAATGAGAACTATTTTCTTTTAGTAGAATTATATATTAGCACACCTCCAGCTCCAGTTCTTGCACCACCAAACCAAACAGCATTTCGTCCAAAAAAACTAAACCAATTTGGTGTCCAACCTGCTTTAACACCAGTATAATAGGGTAATGATTTTATTTTTCCCCATAGTAAATTTATTCTAGCTTTTCCTAGAGTTTCATAATAATACTGTGTAGATTCTAATACAGTTTTACTCGCATTTCCTAAAACTTTATGATCTAATTCGGCCTTACTTAAATTGGTAACTCCCATTTTTATTAATGTTAAACCTGCTTTGAGTTCTTTAACTCCTACATATGCTTGAAACATATCCATACTAGGATCATATAGAGTCCCACCAGTTCCAATCGTAAGATGTCTAAAGCCATATCCTTCAAAAGTGTAGTTTAATTCGCCACCTTGAGAAAAGGTAAATTTTACAGATGTCGAAGAAATAACTTTACCATTACTATCATATATATAATCTGTTGTATCCCCACCATTATTATTAATTTTCTTACCATTTTTATCATAACCATTATCTGGTTCATCATCATTTTCTGCTCCAAATTGCGTAAAATCAAACTGTGAGAAATCTACCTCATTACTTTTATCCTTTTGGGAATCAAAATAGGCATCTAACAAATCTCCCATAGTTACATTACTGCCACCTCCAGATCCAAAACCATCAGGATTTGAAAATGTATTAAACTGTCTTTCAATAGGAGAATCAAAATTCAATCCGTGGTAATTATTAAAATCCTCCATTTCGCTATGCCAAACTCCTTCAGAATCATAAGAACCCATACCATCAGGATCTGTTAAATTGGCTGGGTTATTCATTGCGTAATGATAAGGAGACCATCTTCTGTAACTTTCCGGTAATGGACCCAGACCCGGCATATACATTCTGGCTCTGAAGCTTTATTATATTTATTATATTGACAGATTAGGTTATTTATAAATTATAGCATTGAATTTCAATGCTATAATTTATTACCAATATATAAATCAATTGAGAGTTAATTTATCACAACTTATTTTTTATTCGAGAAATTGGATAAATTGCTACTATTGAGAGAAAAATAATAGAAAGGGCAATTTTTTTATTCATATCTATTTTCCTTTTTAAATCTTGTGCATCTTTAATTTGTTCTTTTGTAGGGTTTAACCCCTCTAATTGTGTCTCATATTTTTCAGAAACAGATAAATCAAGATATTTTATACTTGATCCGACTATTAAAATTAAAAGTAAGACTATTAAAAGTGTTTTAAATTTCATAATTAATTTTATTTGGGCCCCCAAATATGACGGCCTGGGTTGTATCCTCGTTTAACATATTCTATTTGTTGAAAGTCATACAACATTCCAGCTGGAGTTTGGGCGGGTTTTACGCGTGCTCCTCCTGAATTTAATGCTTTGTAGGTAATTGTAGTACAATTGTTTCCTCCAGGACCTACTAAACTGTATACATCAACAGCTCTGCCATATTTATAATATCCTTTTTTCCCCTCTAGTGGGGTTCCTGAATTATATAATTTACCATAATAAGCCTTTACTTGAGTACCATTTACTTCAACTGAAAACTTAGATGTAGGATATTTTTCATTTCTTTCTTTTATAAAGTTTGCAGCATTATTGCCATCTAATTTTAATAATATACCATCTCCATACGGGCCTAAACTTCCTAATGGCGGAGAATAGCTTCCATTGTATCTACCATATGAATAAACAGTGCCATCAATTTCTAAGTAGACATGCCCAACTCCATCAGTTTCGATATATACATTTGCTTTAGATTTATCATCGCCTCCAAATTGCATAAAATCAAACTGCGAGAAATCAGGAGTATGGGTACTGTTACTCGATGCAAGTAAAGCATCCCACAAATCTCCCATGTTTATACCTGGTCCGCCACCGCCACCTTTATCGCTTGGTTTAAAGGTATTATACTCTTTTTCATCAGGTGATCTCCAGTCTATATGATGGTAATTATTAAAATCCTCCATTTCACTATGCCAAACACCCTCTGAATCATAAGAACCCATACCGCAGGATCGATACACTTAATAGGATTGTTCATCTCATTATGAGAAATTCTTTCATCTTCTAAATTTTCAAGTAAATATTTATTTAGGTGAACTTCTGCGACCATCATATCCACTTTATAAAAATTAGATAGGTGCAACCCAAAAGCCGCACCTATTGCTAGCTATTAATTTTTGTAAAGTAGTAAAAAATATTCTGAATAATTACTCATCTATTTTTCATCTACTTTAATTCTCCACCATTTTCAATCCAATCATTGACTTTTTTTTGTTCTCTTATTAAACTCTTATTATCGCTACCATAATCAATTTTAAAATAATCATATAATTCAACCTTGTGTTTTTTTCGAATATAGTTGTAAGGAAAGGTGGAATATTTAATATTAAATTCCCTTACATTGGTATTATATAAAAGCAAATAATTATTTAACTTTTGATTAATTTCCGGCATATATTTAATTCTTATTAAACTATCATTTAAAACATATTCATTAGATAATAATTCTTTCTTCTTATTTTTAAGCTTAATAAGTTTCTCTGTATTATTAACCAAGTGCACAATACTCTTTAGATTTTCATTGTTGTATAGGTTTTCATTTCTTTCATGTAAAAATGCTATATAATGATTCCAAGAAGTATCTACTTTTGATCTATCTGATAGAAATGTATTATTAACATTTTTAATTATAAAAAAAGTAATTCCAAATGCTATTAAAATTATTGCGATTGCCGAAAAAAGACATCCTTTTAGAGTTTTATCCATAAAATTATACTACAAAAAAATTATTACCATTTTCCTTTTGCTCCACCACCGCCAAATCCTGTGTGGTAATCAGGAAAAATCATTTTATAAACATTAATATCTAACCGTTCTATTTGATATAGTAGATATTTGTTCTTTACTTCAAGCCTTAATGTATTTGCCCCGAGTGATGCAACGATTCCTGCAACAACAGCTGTATATGCAGCATTATCTGCATTACTTAAACTTTTTTTATACATATCAAGTTTACCTACTAAAACGTTATAAACATTATTTATAGATTTATAGTCATCACTTCCATATATTTTCACTAATGCTTTTCTTGAGTATTGAAGAATCTGTCCATATTGAGTAGTTTCAAATAAAGCTTCAGATAATATAGTTTCTGCCATCTGAATATTCTTATTTAACTCATATTGCTTTTTTAAAGCAAGTGCTTTTTTAGTATCTTCATCAGATCCGAATCCATTCGCTTCAGAAATAAACTTTGAAAAATCAAACTGCTCAAAATTTGGTGTATAACCATCAGATTGTGCAAACAAGGCATCCAGCAAATCTCCCATGGTTACGTTATTACCACCACCATTTCCAGCTGCATCACCTGTTGTTAATGAATTATTTGTTCTTCTCCAAGGATCAGTGAAAAACCTGTTAAATTCATCACTCTCTCGAACCCATTTGCCATTTTCGTCATAAGACCCCATCCCGTCTGCATCAATAAACCTGATTGGGTTATTCATCGCATAATGATAAGGCGACCACCTTCTGTAGCTTTCCGCTAATGGATCAATGACTCCCCATCTTCCCAAATCCGGCATATACATTCTGGCTCCGAAGTCATACATTCCGTAGTCTACTTCATTTTTTAGGATTTTCCTACTTCAGTTCTTTTCGCGCGAGGCTTTTCACTGTGATCGTCTTCGCTTGCTCGCTTAC
>NZ_BAAFHL010000074.1:0-9997 GCF_042849955.1 Chryseobacterium barbadense | reverse complement strand
TTATGCTAAAAGCAATTCTTTACAGTTTTTGCCGTATATCCGGATTCCCGCTCTTATCATCAATGCAAAAAATGACAGTTTCCTTCCGCAAAGCTGCTATCCTATCAAAAATGCAGATAAAAATAAGCACTTGTTTCTAGAGATTCCTGACTATGGCGGGCATGTTGGATTTGTAGATAAAAACAATGTCTATTATAATGAAAAGCGGTCATTAGAATTCATACAAAACCCTTTTAAGCATAAGACTTTTATACAAACAGCATAATTAAACAGAAAGTTATTGATTAATTATCTGTTTTCCAATTTCAAAATACATTAAACTATTGACTCAAATTCCGGAGATATTTTATTTTTGAGTTATATTAATCCGAAATATGATTTCTAAATTAACTTTATATTTTTTCACATTTTTATTCATTGTGAACTGTACTTCTAAAGCGCCATCTGCATTCATAGAAGAAACCTATGCCGTGAAACTTGATACAATAACTTTACAAGATACAAGCAGAAACCGTACAATTCCGGTAGCTTTTTACAGTCCTGATGCAAAAAATAAAATTCACAACCAACAAATCGTTATTTTCAGTCATGGATACGGCCAGAATAAAGGCAGAGATTATCTCCATTATTCCTATCTGACAGAAAACCTGGCTTCCAAAGGCTATTTTGTGGTCAGCATTCAGCATGAGCTTCCTACTGATGAGCTTATTCCTATGGAGGGAAAACCACAGGTGGTAAGAATGCCTTTTTGGGAAAGAGGCGCTGAAAATATCCTGTTTGTCCTGAATGAACTCAAAAAAATAAAACCTGAGCTGGATTATGAACATCTGACTTTAATCGGACACTCCAATGGAGGAGATATGACAGTTTTGTTTGCCACAAAATATCCTGAAAAAGTGTTTAAAATCATTACTCTTGATCACCGGAGAATGTACCTGCCTAAAACCTCTGCCCCTAAAATCTATACTTTACGCTCCAACGATTATCCTGCTGATGAAGGCGTTCTTCCTAGCCCTGAAGAACAACAAAAATATCATATAACTGTTCAGCCAACATCCATAAATCACGGTCAGATGGATGATAAAGCAAATCCTGAAGAAAGAAAAATTCTTAATTCTTATATCTTGAATTACTTAAGAGAACCCCATTTTTAGGTTTATCCACATTTTTTTGTGGATAACTTGTGAATTTTAACATTTAATTTATCTTTCGTATTGAAATTATACTTACATTTACTATGTAATATAACTGAGGTGGAAACATTTTTTGCTTTTTTCAGCTTTGAAATTGCAATTAAATTTGAAATAAAAATTTAAGCACAGCATTGTCGGCTGTGCTTTTTTATTGTTGTCTAATTAAAAAAATGAGATGTTTTATCTACTGAATCTGCTCCTAAAGAGCAGATTCTTTTTTCTCTGCTAATCTCATGTTTTTTTCTTCTTACCTTTGATAATCCGGCCCCATAGTTCAATGGATAGAATAGAAGTTTCCTAAACTTTAGATCCAGGTTCGATTCCCGGTGGGGCTACAAGAAAGGAATTATGATAATAAATATATAACTCCTGTTTATATTTTAAAAGTAAAGTACTACTCTCCTAGCCTAAAATAAAATCAACTCCGGCCTGTGAATGCAGTAATGTGGTATTAAATATCGGGATATCTATATCTTCCTGTTTTATAAGAAGCGGAAATTCGGTACATCCTAGTATTATCCCCTCTGCTCCTCTGGCTTTCAATAAAAATATTTGGTCAAGAACATATTTTTTTGTTGATGATTTTAAAACTCCTAATGATAATTCTTTTTGTATTATGGAGTGTAGCTCCTGTCTTTGTTCTTTGTCATCGGGTACTATAGTATCGATTCTATATTTATCCTTCAGCCAGTTTATCATAAAAGGTTCCTCCATAGTAAATATGGTTCCTATAAGGCCTACTTTGTTTAGCCCCATCTTTACAATAGCATTCCCTATCGCATCTCCTATATGCAAAATAGGAATGGTACTATGTCTCTGCACCTCATGATACATTCTGTGTGGAGTATTAGCACAGAAAAGTACTGCTTCAGCACCTGCTTTTTGCAACCTTTGGCAGGCATCGCTCAAAATCGTCGCTATGGAATCCCATCTTCCTGATTTCTGTAACAGGTGTATATGATGTTGATCCAGATTAATCAATACCAATGGCGGGTTAGTATTATTTTGGAAAATATCATTTGTCATTTGATTAATGATACTATAATATTCCACGGTGGAATGCCAGGATGTTCCACCAATAAGCCCAAGTGTTTTTAGATTAGCTTTTTCCATGTTGGTATTGTTATTACCGGCAGATGATAGGGTCATAAAAAATTAAAACACAAATTTATCATTTCGTTTTTGTCTTACAATTAGTTTAAACAAATTTCATCAAACAGTTGGTTCAAAACTGTTTAACCTGTACGAAATAACGAAGTGTTGATTGGAGAAGTAATTGTAGTGGTCATTCTCTGTTATAGTAATAAAAAAGAGGCTGTAATTACAGCCTCTTTTTTATTAAGAAATCTCAATTAAACGAGGTTCTTTCTTTTTAGCCTCTTCCTTCTTAGGAATCGTCAGACGTAGCAAGCCATTTTCATATCTGGCATTAATATTTTCCTGATCTACCACATCTTTTGGAAGATGGAAGCTTCTTTGGAAGGATTGATAGCTAAATTCCCTCCTTGTGTAATTGTCTTTCTGTTCTTCCCTTTGGTCTTCTTTGGAAGAAGAGATGGTTAAAAGATTACCATCCAGGGTAACTTTAAAATCATTTTTTTCCATTCCCGGTGCTGCCACCTCTACTTCATAGGCATCACCTGTTTCTTTAATATTCACTGACGGTACTGTAGTACTAGTCGATGAATAATTGTTGTTTTCCCAATTTAAAAGTTCTCGGTTAAATATATCCTCGAACACAGAGGGAATTAATGGAAAATTCCAATTCCTTTTTGCTAGATTCATCATAACCTCTTTTATTTAGTTAAACAAAAAAATTAAAGAACACGTAAGCCGGCCGGCTTTCCTAAATAAAAGCAAAAAAAATACCATAGGTCTGCATGTGAAATTTTTGCAGAAATACTGCCATTTTTTCCTATACACCTGAGTCACAGTATATTTACGAGTTGGCACAAAGGGAGCGGTAACTAAACTTCTCCTATAAGCCTGAAAGTTAGATTAATTCTGGGGTCCATACGTTTTACAGATTTGGCGATCCTGTGTTCCCAATATACCTGCAAATCTCCTTTCATCAGAAGTAGTGAACCATGTCCTAATGAAAGCGAATGTTTTGCATTATGATCATCTACCCTCCTGAAATCAAAACTCCTCACCTGGCCCAGACTTACAGAAGCAATGACAGGACGGTTACCTGATCCACTTTCCTTATCCCTGTGCCATGCTACGGAATCATTTCCGTCTCTATATAAATTGAGTAATACCGAATTAAAGTGATTGCCTGTTTTTTGCTCAACCCTATGTTTTAATGATAGTAATTCCGGAGTCCATGGATTGATCAACACCGGCTTTCCACCCAATTGATAGGTTTTGCCTTCTTCTCCGTACCATGCGATAAGCCGTGGAGTCTTTACGATCTTATCATACATCTTTTGAGAAGTTTGCTTCCAAGGGGTAGTATTCAATAATAAATCTTTCAATGCCGTTGCTTCCTCCAGCGGTATGAAATTCTCGGTATATTCCAATAATTCTTCCGGAAACCGGTAGTATTCTTCTTCATTAAACAGGCTAAGCTGATCCATGATTGTATTTTAGTTATTCTTATCAGAAAATTGTTTAATGATCTTTTCAAGATTGATCCCTTTACCCAAAACAGGCTTGAAGATATCACCTTCACTTTTCACTCTTTCCAACGCATTAAAAATAGTAAAATCGCTTATTTTCAAACCTTTTTTCACTTCATCCCAATAGAGAGGCATAGAGACCGTCGCTCCCGGTTTCGGACGTACTGAATAGGCTGCTGCAACGGTTGCATGCGGTCTGTTTTGTAGAAAGTCGAGATACATTTTGCCTTCACGATCTTTTACAGCTCGTTCTATGCTGGTAAATTTGGGAATCTCCTGATGAACAAGCGTTACCACTACCCTGGCAAACTCCTTGGATTGTTCATACGTATATTTGTTTCCCAGTGGAATGTAAATATGAAGTCCGGTGGAACCACTGGTTTTACAATAGGAAGGGATTCCTATTGAATCTAACAGCTGCTTTGTCACCTGTGCTGCTTCAATGACCTGATCAAAAGAATTTTGATCAGGATCAAGATCAATAATGCAGAAGCTAGGATGATCTGGCTTTTTAATGGTACTGCTCCACGGATTCATTTCAATACATCCGAGGTTGGCCATATAAACCAAGGTTGCCTGATCATATCCTACCAAATAATGCCGGTCCCGGTTATCTGTGTCACTATGATACAGATAAGTATGTACCCAGTCCGGTGCTTTTCCTGTAACGTCTTTGAAATAGAAGCCTTCCCCTTTGATCCCGTCAGGGAAACGGTTCATACTTTGTGGACGGTCTTTCAGATATGGGAGGATATAAGGTGCCATCTGGTAATAATAATTGATGAGCTCTCGTTTGGTAATCTTTTCATCCGGCCAGAAAATTTTATGGAGATTGGTGAACTTCAGCTTATGTCCGTTTACTTTTTTCACCTGAGTTTTTTCAGATGGATTGAGTAGTGTTTTCTCTTTTTTATTTTCAGAAGCTTTAGTGAGTTTCACTGAAGCTTCTTCTACATCTGTCCTAATATCTTCAATATTTTTTTCTGTTTCAAGCTGCACATCTTTCGCTTTTTTATCGGAGCGTAATCCTTTGAAAGATGGGTGCCGGAATACGCCATCTTCGGTAATTTCAGCGTAGCTTACTTCACATACCAGCTCCGGCTTCATCCATATTGCGGTTGCTTTTGGTGGATTAGGGCGAAAACGTTAAGACTTATTGACATCAGGCTCTCTCGTAAATGCAGTTTCTTTAATAATTAAAGGCTGAAAAGCTGCCATCATTTCTTTCTGATTTTTCACGGAAAAACCTGTTCCCACTTTTCCGACATAATGAAATTCCTTACCCCGGTATACCCCTAATAATAGTGAACTGAAAGGCTTGGATGAATCTTCATTCCTTGTAAAGCCCCCAATAACCACCTCCTGTCTTTTATCGGCCTTTATTTTGAGCCATTCTTTGGTACGGACATCAGGATTATAGATACTATCGGATTTTTTAGCGATAATTCCTTCCAGTCCTATTTGTTTGGCTGCTTCAAAAAATTCTATTCCGTTCGTAGTGAATACATTGCTGATGCGAAGCCTGTCATCGTCTGTTAGAAAAATCTGTTCAAGAATGGCATGACGTTCGGTTAAAGGTAAACCCATAAGATTTCTTTCTTTATACCAAAGCAGATCAAATGCATAAAATACCAATTCACCATCGGCTTCACTTCGCCAGTTTTGCAGACTACTGAAATCAGAAGCTCCTTTATTGTTCAGAACAACAATCTCTCCGTCTATAACGGCATTAAGATTCAATCCTTCCAAAGCCTCGGTAATGGAATAGTATTTTTCCGTAAAGGATTTATTATTTCTCGAGCGCAGATCTACTGTGTTACCATTGAGATAAGCTATTGTACGGTAACCGTCCCATTTCACTTCATATACCCATTCCGGATCACTGAATGGCTCTCCTACCAATGTAGCCAACATAGGTTTCAGGTCTTCAGGCATACCGGCTTTTTTCCCTTTTTTCAAAAGAGATTCTATGTCCGTTATTGGCTGTATGCTTTTTTCTTTGATTTTAGCCTGCAGCTTTTCCTGCGGCTCCTGTTTTGGATTCTTGTTTGCCGCCATACGTATAGGTTTTGTGATTGGAAAGAATATTTCTAAGATATTAAAATTAAATCCCGCTTTTTGGGCGGGATTTAATTTAATCAAGAGGTTTTCTACCTGTGATAATATTATACAGGATAACAATGATGGCAATAACCAACAAGACATGTAGTAAATACCCTGTACTGATTCCCGGTACCACTCCCAGCATTCCTAAAAGCCATACAACGATACAAATAACTGCAATTAACCATAATATACTTCTCATGACTAAAAATTTTAAAGTTATATATTACAATACAAGCATATTTTATGCCTTTTAACCCAATATAATGTAATTAACTAACAAAATTTATCCGGAAAAGCAACCTTATGTATTGTGTTCCAGCAACTTTTGTATTTCAAGCAGGAATGATATTTGTGCGGGATTTATTTTAGATTTCGCTTCATCCAATGAGAACCATTCCCACTGATCGACTTCAGGCACCTGAAGAGTTTTCCCTGATTTTGGAGGCCATTCCAGCTCAAATGTATTGCTACTTAAGGAACTGGGATCAATATCACCCTCTACCGCCCATGCGCAGACTACTTTTCCTCCTTTTTGACGTATGGAAGATAATGGAATAAATTCTCCTTCAATATTCTGACCTGTTTCTTCCTGAAATTCTATTTTTGCCCGTTCTAAGGCATCTTCTTCATCCATGATTTCCCCTTTAGGAATAGACCAGGCGCCCAGACCCTTATTTCTCCAAAAAGGTCCACCGGGATGAACAAGGAAAAAAAATATTTCCTCTTTATCCCGCTTGAAGACTAATATACCTGCGCTTTTTTTCATGTATTAAATGTACAGAAAATAAGCTTTAATTAAAAGACTGTTTTAAATATAAGGGATATGCTATTTCTGCTATCGAAAGATAGCTATCATCATTAGCTATATCCTGGTCAATTGATCAAGTTTTTTAAGGAGATCCGGAATTCTGTAAGGCCCATGCATTCCTTCTATTCTCGGAACTAATTTATCTACCTCTATTCCCATTGCTGTCAGAAAGAGAGGTGTTTTACTTTCCCCTCTGTATATGTTCCTTCTTTGAGCATCCGGGGCAGAAAATTCGTTTTTGGCTATTCCAACCACCGGATATTTCTGTTCCAGAGCATTAAAAAGATAGCCTCCCAACCCAATTTTACCATGGTTATCTAAGGTAACGTAGCCATCTACCACAATAATATCTCCTTCAATTAGATGAATTTTGTTCAGCAAGCTCAGGATGCAGGGAAGTTCTCTTTTATAAAAGGCTCCGCTTTCATACTCGGAAGTAATATTTGTTTTTTTCCGGAAAATCAGGCTTTCCTTTTCAGAGTTCCAATCTTCAAAAGCAATGCAGATCGTATTGGCGAAATCATCAAAATAATAAGTATCAAAAGCGTATATCATCTTTGCTTATTTTGTAAAAAATGATCCAAAATGCCACAAAATCCCGGAAGGATCATGCACAAAACATTCTTTTCCCCATGCCATTGTTCTGACAGGCATTATTCTCACTCCTTCATATTTCTCCGTAAGGTTAAGATACTGAAGCTCTTGCCAGAATTCATCCGTATCCTCCACTTCTACAAAAAGCATCGTATTGTCTACCCAGTCTTTTACGTATGCATGCTGAAGATAAAATGCGATTTCATGTTTTCTGAATAATGATAAGTTAGGCTCCAGTACTACTTCTTCAAAACCAAGATCAGTATAAAAGTTTCTGCTGATGTCAAAATTCTCAGCGCCTATAAAAGGGCGGATGGATTTCATTTTTTGTTTCATGATTTAATCTTTTCCAATATAATTATAGATTATTTTAATTTAATCTTCTCTTTACGGCCTTGCAATTTTTGCATTCAGGATGATCATCATTCTATGATTAATTAAAAAGCCCGTAAGCAAAACTCACAGGCTTTTTTGACAATCAGCTCTATAAATTTACTTTTTGTCTACTACAATTCTGTTTTCTCTATTAGCAATTTCCCAAGCTGTTGCAAAAATCAGCTGAGTTCTTTTTTCCAATAAGGAATAATCAATCTTTTCCACATCATCTGTAGGTTTATGATAATCTTCATGTATTCCGTCAAAGAAAAATGCTACAGGAATATTGTTTTTTGCAAAATTATAATGGTCTGATCTGTAATATAATCTTTCAGGATCATTAGGATCATCATATTTATAATTCAGCTCCAGATTATTCGTCTTTTTATTGGCTGCTTCATTAATGACTTTCAATTCAGAGCTCAACATTTCAGATCCGATCACGTAAATATAGTTTTTTCCTCTGTTTTCAGGGTCATCACGACCTATCATATCAATGTTTAGGTCTACGACTGTATTGGCAAGTGGAAAAACAGGATTATCCGTATAATATTCGGAACCGAATAAGCCATGCTCTTCTCCGGTTACATGCAGGAATAAAACAGATCTTTTAGGGCCTTTCCCTGCTTTTTTAGCAGCCTGAAAAGCTTTGGCAATTTCCATAACTCCTACTGTGCCGCTTCCATCATCATCCGCACCATTGTATACAACTCCGTTTTTAGTTCCCACATGATCATAATGAGCCGAAATAACAACAATCTCTTCCGGCTTTTCGCTACCTTCAATGAAAGCAAGAATATTTTCAGAATCAGGAAGATTGCCACCACCTCTTTTTTTCATAAAATCAGCCGGGACTTTCTGATAATAAGAGCCCAGTGCTTTCGGGTAGGAAATTCCTAAGTTTTTATAATAGTTAATCATATACTCCCCTGCCTTTTTCTGACCAGGACTTCCCGTGTCTCTTCCTTCCATTTCATCAGAAGCAATCACATATAGATTCTTCTTTAAGTCATCAGCATTAATTGTCTTATAAGCAGCAAGGAATGCTTTATCACCTTTAGCATTGGATGAGGTTGAAGGAGAAGTTCCGTTATCAGCAATATTTGCAGTACTACAACTTGCTAGTAAAGCTATAGAAAACAGAGGTATAAGAAGTTTTTTCATTTTTTAATAATTTGTCTAAAAATAACAAATTTTATTTAATTGATAATGGAAACCAAATTTTCTTATATTTGATTTAAATGCATACAGATGGAAAATATTTATGGCTTTACACACTATTCTTTTTTCACGGAAATGTCTGATCTTGCGTTCAGGCATAACAGCTTTGATTTGTCTTTAGGCGTTTCTGACTTTGACATCGATTCGCGCTTAAAATATTATCTTAAAGAATCAGCCGATCAGAGCAACCATAACTATGAGCCTCTTGCAGGAAATCCTTTACTAATTGAAAGTATTATTAATTTTAATTTAAAAAGAAAGAACAGTCTCCAGCTCAAAACAGAAGAAATAAGTATTGTTCCCTGTGCTACTTTTGCTTTATATACTTCTCTTAAATGCATTTTAAATCAAGGGGATGAGGTAATTATCATCCAGCCATCCTATTATACCTACGCTCCTTCAATTGTCCTCAACGGAGGAGTGCCGGTTTATTATGATCTTGACTGTGATTTCAGCATCAACTGGGAAAAATTCCGGAATTGTATCTCTGAAAAAACAAAAGCGGTCATCGTCAATTCTCCACAAAATCCCACCGGAAAAATTTGGTCTCAAACTGATTGGAATCAATTGTACTCCTTAATACAAAACAGGGAGATCTATGTAATTTCTGAGGAGATTTATGATATATATTGTTACGATGGTGTAGAGCATTACAGTCCGTTCCTGCATCCGGGTCTAAAGAAAAGAACCTTCTCCATTTTTACTTTTGGTAAGATGTTTCATTCCACAGGGTGGAAGGTAAGCTATATGTTAGCCTCCTGTGATTTAACTTCAAAATTCAGATGTCATCAACAGTATATTTCCTATAGTGCCAATGCTCCTGCTCAATATGCCATAGCCAAATACCTGGAGGTTTTTGACCCTGCTGAAAACAAGAACTTTATGCAAAGAAAAAGGGATATTTTTAATGAACTGGTGAAAGAAACTCCACTGAAAGTTGAGCAAAAAGCGCAGGGAAGCGTTTTCCAGATTGTTAATTTCAGAGATGTTTCCCAAACTATGACGGATGTGGAGTTTGCCAAATGGATGACCATTGAAAAAAAGGTTGCATGTTTACCTCTTTCTGCATTTTATCACTC
>NZ_BAAFHL010000073.1:0-9997 GCF_042849955.1 Chryseobacterium barbadense | reverse complement strand
TTATTAATTCATTAAAAAGATTAAATGTAAAATATTACGATTTGTTTATTATTTTTAAAAGGATATGTCGCTTTTAAATGCTAAATGTTAATTATTATTTTGTTAAAATAAAGTTAAATGTATTCCTTATTTTATATTTTTGGAATTCAGCCAGTCCTGGTATGCTTTCGCGTTGATCGCGTGTTGTTCAGCACTTGCCGTAAATTTGTGGTATCCGAATCTTGCCGGATCAGCACACATGAAAATATAATTGTTGTTTTCAGCATTCAAAACAGCATCCACGGAGTTTTTATCTACCACACAAATCGGTCCCGGAGGAATTCCTGCATTCGCATAGGTATTGTAAGGTGAGGGAGTGGAAAGATGCTTATATAAAACCCTCTTGATAGACTCTTTAAAATTAGTTTGTTTATTCATTGCGTAAATGACCGTAGGGTCAGACTGAAGCTTCATTCCTTTTCTGTAACGATTGAGATACAATCCGGCAATCGTTTTCATCTCATCTTCTTTTCCTCCCGATTCTTTATATACAATAGATGCTAAAGCATAAATCTGGTTTCTGGTTAATCCGGATTGCTGCTCTTTAGCTTTTCTCTCATTATTCCAGAAGCTGTTATACTGGTCTTCAAACTTTTTAAAGAACTCTTTAGGAGTTACCGTCCAGAAAAAGTTATACGTGTCTATAAAGAAATATTTCTTTAGATCTTCCGCATTATTATACCCCTTTTCAGCTGCAATGGCATTAAAATCATTTACAAATCGTAAAGAATCCAATTCCGTTTTCTTGGTAACTCTTCCCACCATCTGATAGATATCTCCAAAATCACCGATTCTAAAAGTATTCTCGGTCTGATTTCCGGCTTTGATCATATTCACAAGGTTTGTATTTCCTGTACCCCTTTGGATACGATACCGTCCTGCTTTAAAATATTTATCTAAATCCTTATCTTTTGCCACCGCTTCAAAAGATTCTTTATTTTGAATATACGGACTGATAGAATCTAAAAGTTGCTTGAAACTCGCGTTATGAGGAATCAAAATATAACCCTCTTTTTCCACATTGTTTCCGTAATATGTATTATAAAATCTAAAACCAAAAAATCCTGCCACTACAAAAACAAGCAGAATGATAATGAGAATAGCTTTTTTCATTATAGATAAGTGTTGATTAAAAGTTTTTGTTTAAATAAGGTCTACCTTGCCTTTAAAAACTTGTTTTGCAGGACCTTCAAGCCAAATGTCACGGAAGGAATCTCCATTTTTTTCAGCATATACTTTAAGGTCGCCACCAAGCGTTTTAACTTTTACAGAGATTAGATTGTTTTTTTGCAGAAAAGTTAAAGCTGAAGCCGTAACTCCGGTCCCACAGCTGTAAGTTTCATCCTCAACGCCTCGTTCATAGGTTCTTACGAAAATTTCATCATCATTAATTTTTTCCACAAAATTGACATTGATCCCCTTTTCGTGGTAATTTTCTGAATTTCGGATCTCATTTCCTTTGGCAAAAACGTTGTAATTCACCAAATCTTCAACATATTTTACATAGTGAGGAGATCCGGTATTCATTACAGTGTCGGTTCCGTCATTGGAAATTGTATCCACATCAATCATCTTTAATTTAATGATTCCGTTATGGATTTCCGCCTCGTGTTCACCGTCAATTGCAATGAATTTACACTTATCTTCGAAAATATCAAGGAAAAAGGCAAAAGCTACGAGACATCTTCCTCCGTTTCCGCACATGGTGCTTTCTCCGCCATCAGAATTATAATACACCATTTTGAAATCATAATTTTCATCATTTTCAAGCAGAATAAGTCCGTCTGCCCCGATTCCGAAGCGTCTGTCGCAAAGTTTCTCAATGATATTTTTGTCTTTTGGAAATTGCAGATCCCGATTATCCACCATTACAAAGTCGTTTCCTGTACCCTGATATTTATAAAATTCCATGTTGTATTGCTAAAAAAATGAACTTGCAAAATTACTATATAAAAATGAAAAACGAACAGTGTTAGCTGTTCGTTTCCTTAATTTAGAATGATTATCTTCTGAATCCGCCTCCTGATCTTGAAGAGTTGTCTTGTTGATTGTTCTGCGGATTATTATTTCTGTAACTATTTCCGGAGTTATTGGAGTTGTTATTCTTGTTGCTATTTCTAAACCCTCCGCTATTCTGTTGTCTCTGGTTGTTATTCTGCTGCTGGTTTCTGAATCCGCTTCCCTGGTTGTTCTGGTTTCTGTTGGAATTGGAATTTCTGAATCCACCGCTATTGTTTCTGTTATTATTATAACGGTTACTATTATTATAATTACTGTTATTATAGTTTCCATTATCAGTAGGGGTATTACGGAAACCGTTAGCAGGTCTTTGTGAAGTGCTTCGTCTTTCTACATAAACCTTTCTTCGGTCATTACCGCTACCGTAATAATAATAAGGAATCCCATTATCATAGTAATAATTGATGTCATTTCTGTAATAATATCCGTCATTTCCATAATATCCGCCACTTCCGTAATAACCGTAAGGGGCATAATAATATCCGTTATTATAATATGGGTCCCCATAGTAAGGACCGCTTGCATAGCCGTCAGTATAGGCCATACAAGATGATAAACTAGCTATAGTAAAAACGCTGAACGCTATTTTTAATAAATTTTTCATGACTTTTCTGTACTTTTTTCTTTAAAACTTTTTTTCCAATTGACATATCCGAGGATAGCCATTATAGTAAATACCAAATATTGAACCGAAGTGATGCCAAGACCCTTAAAAATCATCATAGGGATACAAATTAAATCCCCAATGATCCAGAAAATCCAGTTCTCAATGCGGCGTTTGGCCATAAACCACATCCCTACTAAAAAAATGGAAGTTGTAAGAACATCCAGCCAATTCGCCCAATCAAGATGATACAATCCCAGGTTGGTCCCCACCATTGAAAACTTATGGTCAATAAAAGGTTTATAATAATAAACTAGGGTCACCAAGGCGAAGCTTATAAGGAAAAGCAAAATTCCGAACAGCCATTCTTTTTTTGTCGCCCAGGTTACCTCCACATGAATATGATCTTCAGAATTCCTGGCCCATAAAATCCATCCGTAAATACTCATTACCGTATAGTAAACATTTATCATACAGTCACCCAATAAGCCAAAGTTAAAAAGAATGTATACATAAATAAGGGTAGAAATAATGCCGGTGGGATAAACCCAGATGTTTTTTTTGATGGAGAAATAGACACTCAGAATACCGAAGAAAGCTCCTGTTGCTTCCAGAAGGATTTGTAAACCGGTATAGCTTTCATATGGTTTTACAAAGAGATCATATACATTCATATGATCAAAAATAAACAAAAATTCATATATCTGAAAATACTTCAAATAAAGTGAAAATCAGTTTTTTAGGTTTTTATTTTTAAATTAAATGATGAAAGTTTATCAATAAATGTTAAGATTTCTAAAATTTTTATATTTTCGTAAATCTTTAATAAATAATAAAATATGTCAAAAATTTGGGTTAAAAAACCAATGAGCGCTTATGAAGCTGATATCAAAAAGAGCCAGTTGAAACGCGTTCTCGGAAAATGGAGCCTTACAGCTATTGGAATCGGAGCAATTATCGGGGGTGGAATTTTTGTACTTACGGGGACAGGAGCTTATTATAATGCAGGGCCTGCATTGGCTCTTTCCTTTGTAATTGCCGGAATTGCCTGTGTGTTTGCTGCTTTATGTTATGCTGAATTTGCATCTATACTTCCTGTAGAAGGTTCTGCGTATGCGTATGCGTATGGAACTGTAGGCGAAATTTTCGCATGGATCATAGGATGGGGGCTGATCCTGGAATATGCAATGGGATCAATGACGGTCGCCGTATCCTGGTCAGGATATTTTAGTAAACTCCTCAAAATGTTCGGACTTCATCTGCCAACATGGCTTACTACAGACCCACAGACATATTGGGCATCAGGAAATGAAGGGTTTTCTATGAACCTACCGGCATTCCTGATCGTATTATTTGTGATTTCTATTCTGATCAGAGGAACAAAAGGTGCTGCCAAAGCGAATAACTTTATTGTAATTCTTAAAGTTTCCGCGATTATTTTCGTAATCATTGCAGGAGCGTTTTTCATTAACCCTGAAAACTGGACTCCGTTTATTCCGGAAGCTACTACGATTACAGAGAATGGTGTTTCCCATTCCGCATATGGTGTGGCCGGAGTTGTAGCGGGAGCATCAGCTATTTTCTTTGCTTATGTAGGATTCGATGCGGTCTCCACACAGGCAGGGGAGGCAATTAATCCTAAAAAGGATGTTCCGTTCGCTATTATTGCATCACTGGTTATCTGTACACTTTTATATATATTGGTTTCTCTTGTTTTAACAGGGATGATGCACTATACAGATTTCAACCCGCTTGGAAAATATCCGGATGCAATTAAAGCTCCGGTGGCTTATGCATTTGATATTGCTGGTCAGGCTTGGGCCGGATATATCATTACTATCGCTGCTACGGTCGGATTAATCTCTGTATTAATGGTAATGATTATGGGGCAGTCAAGAATTTTCTTAGGAATGTCTAAAGATGGACTTATTCCTGCAACTTTTGCCAAAGTAAACCCTGAAACCGGAGTTCCTACTAAAAATCTTATCATTTTAGGAATTGTAATCTCTGTTATAGCCTCATTAACACCAATTAATGACCTTGCACACATGACCAGTTTTGGAACATTGTTCGCATTTACAATGGTTTGTGTGGCAGTCTGGGTATTGAGGGTGAAAGAACCGAATTTACAGAGAAACTTTAAAGTTCCGGCTTTACCGATAATTGCTTGTTTAGGTATCGCTATTAATATTTATTTGATTATTAACTTAAGTAAAGAGGCTCAAATGTATTCTCTAGCCTGGTTGGTGATTGGATTTATCATCTATTTCCTTTACAGTAAAAAGCACTCTAAGCTTCAGAACGGTGGCTATGGAGAAACTTTTAAAGCTGAGCAGGAACCTCTGGAAAAACCAGATTTAGATCTATAAAATATAATTTTAAATCCACAGAATTCTGTGGATTTTTTATTTTTGCTATTATGAAAAAGATTTTTACCATTTTGTTTTTCGTGTTGGGAATATTTGTATCTTCCCAAGAAATAGAAAATTTCACCACAATTTTCAATGATAAAATCAGTATAAGGGCTTTAGAGATCTATGATGATAAAGTCTGGTACAGCGGAACGGATTCCAAATTCGGTTTTGTGGATTTAAAGAATCCCCAAAATCAGAAACAGATCCGATTATCGGAAAAGAAACTTCAGTTCAGGACACTGGGACAGGATAAGAGCTCCTTCTATGCGATTAATATAGAAAGTCCCGCTTACTTTTTCAAGATCGATAAAAAAGACCTGAAATCACAAATAATATTTACAGATACGGTAAAAACCGCATTTTATGATGCATTACATTTTGTAAATGATCAACTGGGATACAGCTTCAGTGATCCAGATAAAGACAATTATTTGAAACTGGCTGTTTACCAAAAAGGAAAGTGGCGTTCAGCTAAGAATAATATCAAACTTCATGAAGGAGAAGCTGCTTTTGCAGCCAGCAATACAAACATAGCTTCTTCCAAAAAATATCTATGGATCGCCACGGGAGGAAAAATTTCCAGAATTCTAAGGCTGAATTTAAAAAACGAGAAGTTGGAGATTTTTAATACTCCTTTTATCCAGGGGCAATCTTCTCAGGGCATGTACTCCATAGATTTTTATGATGACAATTTTGGAATTGCAGTAGGTGGTGATTATACAAAACAGACGGATAATATCAATAATATTACTACTACCAATGATGGGGGTAAAACATGGCAGGTTCAGGCATCGAGACAAAATGCCGGTTATACAACATGTGTGAGAATCAAGCCCAATTCTAAAGGGAGGGAAATTATAGCTGTTGGAGATCAGCATATCAGCTATTCTTCAGATTATGGAAAAACCTGGAAGAAATTATCTGATGAAAAGGGGATGTTTGTTTGCGAATGGGTAGATCATAATACGATAGTTTTTGCAGGAAAAGACAGAATTTCAATAATGAAATTAAAATTTTAAATTTCTGAAATAGAATAAATCTCCGAATCTCCTGTGTTATTTCCGGATGTAATTTCAAATATCCTGTCCGGGAGCTCAGGCGTCTTTTATGACTGGTAGAATTGCGAAAGAGAATTTAGATCCGTTATAAATTTTGAAAATAAATCCTAATATAATTCATAATCCGTAATTCATAAGTTATGATTAATTTTGCAGTATGAATTCTTTAATTGATAAATATAATATTCCCGGACCGCGTTACACTTCGTATCCTACCGTTCCTTATTGGGATGAAAGTACCTTCTCCCCTGAAAAATGGAAGGAAAGTGTAGTAAGGTCTTTTCATGAAAGTAATTCCGGAGAAGGGATTTCCATCTATATTCACCTGCCTTTTTGTGAGGCTTTATGTACGTTTTGTGCTTGTCATAAACGGATTACCAAGCAACATAGCGTAGAAATACCTTATCTTGAAAGTGTTTTAAAAGAATGGAAGCTTTATCTTGCACTTTTCGAGGAAAAACCAAGATTAAAAGAACTTCATTTAGGAGGCGGAACTCCTACATTTTTCTCTCCGGAAAATTTAAAAACCTTATTGGAAGGAATCTTTGCCACCGTTGAGATTGCGGAGCATCATGAGTTTTCTTTTGAGGGACACCCTAACAATACTACGAAAGAGCATTTACAAACATTATATGATTTAGGATTCAGAAGAGTGAGCTTCGGGGTACAGGATTATGATCCTAAAGTTCAGAAGGCAATCAACAGAATCCAGTCTTTTGAAAAAGTTAAAGAAGTAACGGAATGGTCCAGGGAGATCGGATACAGAAGTATCAGTCACGACCTGGTGTTCGGACTTCCGCATCAGCATTGGAATGCCATGGAATATACTATTCATAAAACGCTGGAATTAAAACCAGACAGGCTTGCTTTCTATTCTTATGCGCACGTTCCGTGGGTAAAAGGGGTAGGACAGAGAGGATTTGATGAGAATGATTTGCCTAGCGGAGAAGAAAAACGCCGTTTGTATGAAGATGGTAAAAAACTATTGCAGGAACTGGGGTACATCGAGGTGGGAATGGATCATTTTTCCTTTGAGCATGATGATCTATATCAATCCCTGATTCAGAAAAAGCTACACAGGAATTTTATGGGCTATACTTCCAGTAAAACCCAGTTAATGATAGGTCTGGGAATGTCGTCGATCTCAGATTCATGGTATGCCTTCGCACAGAATGTAAAAACAGTGGAAGAATACCAGAAAATGGTGGAAGAAGGAAATATACCTGTTGTAAAAGGTCATATTCTGAATGAAGAAGATCTGTTGATGAGAAGACATATTTTAAACCTGATGTGTCAGCTGGAAACCACTTTTGATCCGCAAGACTCTGTTCCGGAACTGGAGAATGCTTTTGAAATGCTGAAAGAAATGGAAAATGACGAATTGGTTGAGATTCTGGGGAATACCATTAAAATTACTGAAAAAGGAAGGGCATTTACGAGAAACGTTGCTATGGTTTTTGATTTAAAAATGATGAGGAATAAGCCTGAAACGAGAATTTTCTCAATGACGATATAGTCTATGCTTCGGAAAGTTCTCCTGATATTGCTTTATCTTTATGCACTGACTTTTAGTGTTTTAAAAACGATAAGGTTTCCAAATGACTGGTCTGAATCACACTGGATGCTGGATTACAGATTTGGGTTTATCAAAAGAGGATTGGCCGGGGAAATCTTCGGATGGCTCTTTGAAAAGAATGAATTGACCATTTTAATTCTTTCCGCCGGAACATTATTTTTATTATACGCTTCTCTATTTACGATTGCTGTAAAGGAAACCCTTAAAAACGAAATCAGTTTTTACAGGATACTATTTTTTCTGATCTTTTTCCTCTCTCAATATGTCGTATTTTCTGCACATTTGATAGGGTATCTGGATCATATTGTGTTTTTACTGACCATTTTAGTGATTTGTTTAATTAAACAAAAGAAAATCATTCTATCATCGGTTATTGTAACTGTGTGTATTTTGGTGCATGAAGTTTCATTTTTTCTGATGCTTCCCATCAGTTGCTTTGCATTGATCGTCACACAGATTTCGGATGGTTTTTCATTTAAAACTATATTTTCAATATCTATTCTAAAGAAATTGGCAGTAGTGATTGTGTTGCCGCTTTTTACTGTTATTTCAGTTTCATTATATCAGGAAGCGAACGGAGAAAATTACTTTCCGCTGATTTTTAATTATTTAAGGCAAATCCCTTTTATTTCTGAAAAAGCTGCTGATTCTGTGGCTTCTGCCTATACAAAAAGTTTCAGCTATTATTTTAAAGAAGAGAGCGGAAGCTTTATCCAGAGATTATTTATCTCTAAAGCAACGATTTTCTATGGAATTCCGATACTGTTTTGTGTATGGATGATCTTTAAAGAATTGAAATTCAGACAAAATTTACAGCTGTTTCTTTTATTGCTATTAATTTCATGTATTCCTTTATTGCTTCATGGTATTGCGTATGATACCTACAGGATTTGGTCTTTTCCTTTTATGATCCAGTTTTTAGGTTTCTGGATATTAAGTTCAGAATTGAAGTCAGTAAGTATTGAGACCGGAAAATTATCAGCTTTGGAAATTTGCTTTTTCATCATTTCATTTATATTGGTTTCATTTGTCCCAAACGTGTTGATGGATGACGAGACGGAAAGATTTTCTTTAACGGAAAGATTAATACTGGTGATTCCGATACTTTTCATTATATATCTTTTGAGAAAATTTCAGCCCGGCAATGAAAGCTGATTTAATGAGATGAAAGAAACAATCCGGAAACTGAGTTTTTCAATGAAAGAGTAGTCTCTGATAAAATTTTTCATAAATTTGGTTAAAACTAAGGACTATGAAAAATTATACAAAAATTCTATGGATTTTATTCCTTTTCTGTTTCCAGCAATCATATTCTCAAGGCTTACAGGAGTCATTAGACTGGATCAACTCCAAGCGGCTGGAAGGTTTTGATTATTTCAGCGGCTCTGTATTGGTAAATGCAGAAAACCGGTTACAGGTTACTCCTGAAAAAATAAGGATCGAAACTAAAAATTCAGAAGGCTATACGTGGTTTGGCTGGAATACCATTAATGATTTACGGATCAATGATGATGAAGCCAGCAAATATGTTTTGTACATCGTATCCAATTATATTCACGAAGGATTGCCTTTATACATAGGTATTCATTTTAAAACAAAGGATTTAAGAGATCGATTTTCAAAGGCTGTGGAACATGTAGCCAAGCTACAGGGAGGGCCCAGCTTGGTATATGACAGTTATGACTACTCCAAAAGCAATGCTGTGGCATGGTTGAAATCCAGGGGGATTGATATTTTTGAGGGAGATAACAAATTAAGAATAGATATTACGGAAAACCAGATAAAAAAATACTATTTGAAAACATCAGATATTACAGAGATTAGTTGGAAAGAAGTAAAAGAGATCAAATCTGAGGTTTATGAGAAAAATAAAAAATATACCAGCATACAGATTGTAGGACCTGCGGATGCTAATGGAAATTTAAAAATTATTAAATATTACGTATTTCAGAATATTGCAGATAAATATGTGGGGGCTATTAAATCATTGGCTGCTAAAAATGGAGCTAATCTTGTGAAAGACGATTTATTTTAAATACTAAAGTAAAAGAGACTGTCTTAAAATGCCATACTGAACGAAACAAATATATTGAAGAATCTCAACTGTTGATTTCATCAGACTCTTTGACAGCTCAATTGCCTGTTTTTGGGCTCTGAGACACCCGCTCTTTTATTTTGGGTTTGGGGGGGGGGGGGGGGGGGGGCCGGCCCCCCCGCCGCCCCACCCCCCACGCGGGCGCCGCCCCCCACCCCCCCAGGCCCACTCGCACCCTCTTATATTACACCA
>NZ_BAAFHL010000072.1:0-10039 GCF_042849955.1 Chryseobacterium barbadense | reverse complement strand
CTCCGACTCTTCCCGGGTATGCCAAGACTCCAAAACCTCTGTTGACATACAGAAATTTCCCTTCACTTTCATATAGATCGGCCCATTTCGGGTAACGGTACTGAACTGGTGACCATTTTATATTTTTAAGATCCAGACCAAACTGCATTCCGTGCGTATGTCCTGAAAGCGTAAGGTGAACGTTTCCCTTGTGTTTTTTTACCACATAGTCAAAATGGGTAGGATCATGGCTCATTAATATTTTTGTAGCGGATTCCGGTAGGTTTTCGAGTGCTTTATCCAGATCCCCGAATTGTGGAAACGGCTTTAACCCCCAGTTGTCAACTCCGAGAATATATAATTTATCGCCGTTTTTTTCAATTACTCTGTTTTCGTTTCGCAACATATCAAAACCTGCCTGTCTTTCATATTCTATCAGATTTTCAAGGTTCTTTTTCTTGGCATCCGGAGAAGTCCAGGTTACATAATCTCCATAATCATGATTACCAAGAACCGCAAATTTGCCATCTTTAGCTTTTATTTTTGAAAATAAAGGAATGAATGGCTTGAACTCTTCCGCAACATTATTCACCATATCTCCTGTAAATAGTACTAAATCCGGGTTTTGTTCATTGATAAGCTCTACAGCATGAGCGAGCCTGTCAGGGTCTGAAAAGCTTCCGCTGTGCACATCGGAAATCTGTACGATTTTATATCCTTTGAAGCTTTTCGGAAGATTGTTAAGGGTTACTTTAACTTTTCTTACTTTATGTCTGTATTTTCCAAAAGTGATTCCGTCTATGAACAATGCGGAAAGCACTCCACCCATACCTAACCCCATTAAACTTAAAAATTTTCTTCTTTCCGGGAAGAAATTTTCCGTAGGCCTTATCAGTCCTGTAAGATAGCTTCCGGTTCGGAAAATATCATCGATTAATAAAAATAGCACCACAAAAATCTTAGGCAAAATAAAGATAAGAAACAATGAAACCATAATCTGTGTTCTCATCGTATTCCTGTCTGATCTTTGGAAGTGAGTGATCTCATAAGCAAAAACTGCATAAATCCCCAAAGATACTACCCAATACCCGAGCCTTATCCAGAAATTATCCGTCAACGTTCTTATTGCCTGGTAAATATATACTTCTAAAAACAGGAAGATAGCGGCAATAATTAAAAAATTTCTTTGCATAATATGTTTCAAAAAAAGCACAAAAGAAATTTCCTTTGTGCTTTTACTATTTTAAGTTAAAATTATTCAATTAAGGAAATCTGTAAACGATAGCATTGATGTTCATTCCTGCTCCCACAGAAGTCATAACAATGTTACCTTTATCTTTAAACGATTGACCCTCCATTTTTCCTTTAATGATTAAATCATACATGGTGGGAATCGTTGCTACAGAAGAGTTTCCAAAGTTCTGGATCGTCATTGGAGAAATAGAATGATCATAATCTTTCACGTTATAAAGCTTGTGAAGTCTTTCAATCATGGCATAATCCATTTTCGCGTTCGCCTGGTGGATCAGGATTTTATTGATGTCTTCAATAGAAAGACCTGCATCTTCAATAGTTTCTTTAATAGCGGCAGGAACATTTTTCAGAGCGTACTCATAAATTTTTCTGCCCTGCATTCTAACAAACAAACGGGTCTGATCAGATTCTTTATTAATGGATGGACCGTTAGCCAGATAATCAAGCTCTACACCATTATCACAAATGGTATTGTGAGCAATGATTCCTACATTTTCATTATCAGTAGCTTTTACCACTACAGCTCCGGCTCCGTCTGCAAAGATCATTCTGTTTCTGTCGTACGGATCTGTTACACGGCTCAATGTTTCAGCTCCGATCACCAAAATGGTTTTAGCGGCATTGGCTTTAATTAAATTATCTGCCAGAATCATGGCTTCCACCCATCCCGGACATCCGAAAAGCATATCATAAGTAACACACTTTCTGTTTTTAATGCCCAATTTATTTTTTACTCTTGCAGCCATAGTCGGCATGAAATCGGCATATCCGTGTACCGTTACCTCCCCGAAATTGCTGGCGTAAATAATATAATCTAATTCTTCAGCATCAATTTTTGCATCCTCAATAGCTATTTTTGCTGCTTCATAACCGATTTTTGAATTGGAAAGATCATCATCGATGAACCTCCTGTTTTCTATTTCTGTAATCTCTACAAATTTAGCTATAGTTTCTTCAGCAGGTTTATCAATCTTAACCCCGTCTTCTGTATAAAACTCTGAATCCAGGAAAAAGTCTCTTCCGATAATTCTGCTGGGAAGGTAAGATCCTGAACCAATAATGATCGTATTCGGCATTCGTTAAATGATTTTTTAAAGATGCAAAGTTAATAATTAATATTAATAAGAAAGAATTAAAAATATTATTAAATTTGCAAAAATTGTACTTTACAATCTATGAAAAATAACCCATCCTTAAAAGGTTTACTCATTGCTGTTGTGGCTTTTATACTTGCCTTTGGGATTTATTTCCTCTTTTTGTCCAAGAAAAATTATTACCTGGTAGATAATCCTACTTCCAATACGTATTATTATACGATTAATAACGGTTCCGAAGGAATTATTTCTGCAGGGCAGTCGGTAAAAGTAGACCTGAACAAAGGGAAAAATGCTATCAAAGTTTTCGATCAGAATAAGAAATTACTGTACGATTCTGCATTTCAGGTAGATAAAATTCGTGGTCTTATCAATATCGCTCATCAGGATTATTATATCAATCGGCAATTTTATGGATACAATCTTAAAAAAGATTCATTACTTTTGGTGCTTGATAAAACCGTTATAGACGGGAAAGAATATTTTGGGGCTCCTAAACGTTTCAATAAGCTTTATACAGAAGATTTTTATTACAATGTAAATGAAGATTATGATAAGCTGATTAAGAATATTGACAAGGTGGAATCCCGTACAAAAATTTTCAGAAAACAAGATTACCTTAATTATTATAAAGAATATTACAAGTTTTGACAAAAGATATCAACCAAGTAACGCCCTACAATTCTGAAGCTACCAAAAAGAGCCAGGTAGAGGATATGTTCGACAATATTGCACCGAAATATGATCTTTTAAATCATGTTTTGTCCATGAAAATTGATGTTTTATGGAGAAATAATCTGGTGAAATGGATGAAAAATGATAATCCGCAGGAAGTGCTGGATGTGGCTACAGGAACGGGAGATTTGGCAATTGCCATTGAAAAAGGAACAGCTTCCAAAGTAATTGGTTTGGATTTATCGCAACAAATGTTAAATGTTGGCGTTATTAAAATAAAAAAACTTAAATTAGACGGCAAAATTTCCATGCAAAAAGGAGATGCGGAAAATTTACCTTTCGAGGACAATAGATTCGATGCTGTTTCCGTTGCATTTGGAGTAAGGAATTTTGAAAACCTCACCAAAGGTTTATCGGAATTAAGAAGAGTAGTTAAAGATAACAAAAGTGTTTACATACTGGAGTTTTCAAAGGTTGAGGGGTTCATGGGGCCATTGTATATGTTTTATTTCAAAAATATATTACCTGCCATCGGCAGACTGGTCTCAAAAGATAATAGGGCATATACGTACCTTCCGGATTCTGTAAATGCTTTTCCTTTCGGGGAAAAGATGAGACAAATTCTTTTAGATACAGGATTTAAAAAAGTTGAATATAAAAAACAAAGTTTAGGTATAGCCACAATTTACAAAGCAACAAAGTAACCTATGAATAAATTTTTATTAAGAGCACTGGTTTTAGCCACCGTAAATATCGCAGTTTTTGCAGATGCACAATTTAGAACCCGAAACAGAATGGACAAGCTTGAAGATTTCGATCAGCAGACATTCAGCTGGGGTTTTTATTTAAATGGCAACTTGCTTGATTACCGTATCGTATTACACCCAAGATATGGGATGAGCGGAAATCACAATCTTGTTACATCTAAAGAAAGTATCAGTTTCGGTGCCGGGTTGATCGGTAAATGGAGACTTAACGATTATTTGGATTTAAGAATGGAACCAGGGTTACAATTTGCTCAAAGACAGCTGACCTTTAATACTCAATCCAATGATCAGTATGCAGCCGGAACTTTAACCAACCCTCCTTTTACACCTATTCCATTAACTGAAAATGATAAAGTAAGAGAAATTAAATCTACGTTGGTAGACGTTCCTGTACTATTGGAGCTTCATGGCCAAAGATGGTATAATTCCAGACCTTATATTGCTGCAGGGGTAAATTATGTAGTGAATCTACAGTCCAATTCAAGCTCGGAAGATGATAACTTACAGCAGGTTTTCAGATCTACGACGCATAACTTTGCCTGGTCTGCGGAAATGGGAATCCAGTTTTACTTCAATAAATTTAAGCTGACTCCTGCGGTAAGAGGAACTTTTTTCATGAATAATGAAAAAGTGGCGGATAATGCAACGACTCCCCCTTACTGGTCAGCAGCAGTATCTACATTGCAGACAAGAGCGATCATGTTTGTACTGAAATTCGAATAAGAATTAAGAAATATAAAGAGAAAAGGAGATGCATTGCGTCTCCTTTTTTGTTTCTGTGGTTAAAATATAAGAAATTTTATTTTTATTACTGTTAATAATTTCATATTTTTGCTATTAGTTAGAATATATAAACCTGAAATGCTTCAAGACTTAGAAAACAATTTTTCAGAACTGGAAAAAAAGATTTCGAATTTACAAAAGAACTATCGGACTCTTGCTGAAAAATTATCGGAATTGAGTATTGAGCATGAAGATCTGAAGAAGAAATATGATGAGGAAAGAAAAAAAAATCAGGTATTAGCAGAAGAACAAAAAAATATAAAACTTTATTCAGCAATATCAGGGAATCCTGAACACAACAGGTTAATGAAAAATCATATTAACAGGCTCGTGAAGGAAATAGATTTCTGTATTGCCCAGCTTCAAAACAGTGGATTATAATGGAGGTAAGAAGAATAACCATCAACATTGCAGGAAGGGTATATCCGCTGAACGTACCGGCAGCAGAGGAAGAAACTCTGCGGAAAGTCGGGAAGCAGATTGAAAATATGATTAAAGATTTTGAACAAAACTTTGATGTAAGAGATAAACAGGATGCTTTAGCCATGTGTGCCTTGAAACTGGGAACCAATGCCGAAGTAATGTCTCTGAAATACGAAAAAAGTATACAATCTACCAACGAAAGATTAATCCAGATTAATCAATCGTTAAATGAAATAGGGAAATAATTTTCCCGAAAAACTGCCTACAATAATTCTAACACATTAAAGGTAAACTCAACGCTAAACAATTACCGAACAAATGTCCATTGAATGGCGTGCCGGTCTTCCGGATTACAGACAATGGAAATCAGTTCAAATCGTGTTGATTAGGAGTTTACTCTCAATCTTTGAATTGTTGTAGGCTTTTTTATTTATGAATTATGAAGACAATTAAAACTCGATATATATGACAACAACCGCAATTATTGTCGGCGTTATTTGCTTAGTAGTCGGGGCTGTTTTGGGAATGATTTTTTCTAAAAGCTCTTTAAACTCAAAAGCTAAATTTATTATAGATGATGCAAAGAAAAATGCCGAAAACCTTATAGAAAAAGCTACTGTACAGGCTGAATCCATAAAGAAAGAAAAAAACCTTCAGGCCAAAGAAAAATTCCTTGAACTGAAGTCTCAGCACGACGCTGATATCCAGGCCCGCGAAAAGAAAATGCAGGAGGTGGAAAAAAGGATTAAGGATAAAGAACACAAGCTGAATGAGGAGCTTAGCAAGACCGGAAAGCTTGAGAAGGATTTGGATAAGCAAATTGCAGATTATGCTAAGAAAAACGAAATTTTAGATAGAAAACAGCATGAGTTGGATACTGTTACTGCTAAAAAGGTTGAAATTCTGGAAAAAATATCTAATTACACTGCAGAAGAAGCTAAAGTTGAACTGGTGGAATCCATGAGAGCCGAAGCCAAGACAAGAGCTCAGGCACATGTTCAGAGTATCATGGAAGAAGCCCAGCTGAATGCTAAAAACGAAGCCAGAAAAATTGTTATTCAGACGATCCAGAGAATCGGAACGGAGCAGGCGATCGAAAACTCGGTATCTGTTTTCAACATTGAATCAGACGAGGTTAAAGGAAGAATCATTGGTAGAGAAGGTAGAAATATCCGTGCTTTAGAAGCGGTAACAGGCGTTGAAATCATCGTTGATGATACTCCGGAAGCGATTCTTCTTTCATGTTTCGACCCGGTAAGGAGAGAGATTGCAAGATTATCACTTCACAGGTTGGTTACGGATGGAAGAATCCACCCTGCAAGAATCGAAGAAGTAGTAGAAAAAACAAGAAAGCAGATTGAAGAGGAAATTATTGAAGTAGGAAAAAGAACCATTATAGACCTTGGAATTCACGGATTACATCCGGAACTGATCAAGATTGTAGGTAGAATGAAGTACCGTTCTTCTTACGGACAAAACCTATTGCAGCACTCCAGAGAAGTAGCCAATATTGCTGCGACCATGGCTGCAGAATTAGGTCTAAATGTAAAATTAGCTAAAAGAGCAGGTCTATTGCATGACATTGGTAAAGTTCCGGAGCAGGAATCAGAGCTTCCACACGCTTTATTAGGAATGCAGTGGGCAGAAAAATATGGTGAAAACCCGGAAGTTGTAAATGCGATCGGAGCTCACCACGATGAAATTGAAATGAAATCATTATTATCTCCGATCATTCAGGTAGCGGATGCTATTTCAGGAGCCAGACCGGGAGCCAGACGTCAGGTATTGGAATCTTATATCCAAAGACTGAAAGATCTTGAATCTGCGGCTCTAAGCTTCGACGGAGTATCAAGTGCCTATGCAATTCAGGCAGGTAGAGAATTGAGGGTAATGGTAGAAAGCGGAAAAGTAAATGACGAAGTGGCTTCTCAACTATCTTATGATATTTCTGAGAAAATCCAGAATGAATTAACGTATCCCGGACAGGTAAAAGTAACAGTGATCAGAGAAACAAGAGCTGTGAATATTGCCAGATAATAATTGAATCAAGATATTTGATAAAAACCTTTCAAGAGATTGAAAGGTTTTTTATTTTTATCCAAATTTTAAAAATCAATGCAAGAGCTTTCTCTGTCTTCAAAACTGAAGCACATTTTTTCCATTCCCGTTGTTATTTCCGCATTAGGCTACTTTGTAGATATTTACGATCTCCTTTTATTTGGTATTGTAAGAATTCCCAGCTTAAAAGATTTGGGACTTAATCCTGATGTTGACGGGACTTTTATTCTTAACTGTCAGATGGTGGGCTTATTGCTTGGTGGAGTTCTGTGGGGTGTTTTCGGAGATAAGAAGGGAAGGCTTTCTGTTCTATTCGGTTCTATTCTGGTGTATTCATTAGCCAATATCGCCTGTGGCTTTTTACCGTATTTTCCCAAAGAACATTTAGTCTATCAATATGCTTTTTTAAGATTTATTGCGGGTATTGGTTTAGCGGGAGAGCTGGGAGCCGGGATTACGCTCGTTTCTGAAAGCCTGCCAAAAAACCTCAGGGCGATAGGCACTTCTGTAGTAGCCGGTTTTGGTTTAATGGGAGCTGTTGTAGCCCAATTAACGGTAGAATTGGCCGGAGGCTGGAATATTTCTTATATCATAGGAGGTGGATTAGGAATTCTGCTTTTGTTTTTAAGGATCAGTGTGTCTGAATCCGGTATTTATAAAAAAATGGAACATAAAAGTGTTTCCAAAGGAAATTTCTTTTCCTTTTTTACCAATAAGGATCGTTTGATAAGATATTTGAAATGTATCGCAGTCGGATTGCCGACCTGGTATTGTATTGGAATTCTGGCTGTTTTAGCGAATCAATTTGCGCCTGAATTGGGAATTACGGAAATCAGTCCCGGGAAAGCCATTATGTGGGCTTATGTAGGTATTTCTGTAGGGGATTTATTGAGCGGATTTATTTCTCATGCATTAAAATCCAGAAAAATGGCTATTTTTTATATGCTTGTTTTTACTCTGATCGGTGTAGCGATTATGCTTTTTGGCAATACCAATACTGAAACCAGATATTACATTTTCTGTGTGTGGTTAGGACTGGGGACCGGATATTGGGCGATGTTTGTCACCCTGGCCGCAGAACAGTTCGGTACCAATATCAGGAATACGGCAACCACCACCGTACCCAATATGGTAAGGGGGCTAGTTCCTGTGATGATCCTGGCTTTTGATTTTTTCAAGAACAGTTTTTCGATTATTGTAAGTGCAGCTCTTCTTGGAGCTATTGTATTCGGATTAGCTTTTTATTCGGCCCTTACGATTTCTGAAACTCACAATAAGGATCTGGAGTTTACCGAATAATATTGTTTAATAAATAGAGCAGTTTTATTTCTCTGCAAATTAAATATAACGGTAATTATATCAGTGAATTATTAAATTTTGTATTAAATTATGTTGCAAATAATATATATATGTTTAACTTTGAAAGGAACTAATTTATAATTGTTTAATCAATAAAATCAAATCACATGTCAAACAACATTTTAAAAAACGCTAAGAAATTAAACAAAGCAGATCTTAAAAATATCGCAGGAGGAATCAGCGGAAATCCTGATTTATCTCTTTGCGGATGCAGCTGTTCAGGTTCTGTAACGGGTCCTTGGTATTGCGTACAGTATATCGGATGCCCACAGGTATATACATGCGGATCTTCTGACATTTAAGAAATTATTTCAATTGAAATAAACATTTCCACATTTAAATACAAAAGCCTTTTGGTTATCCAAAAGGTTTTTGTTGTTTTTAACTCATAATATACATAAGGCTTCCTATACTTATAACTATCCAAAGAATGATGGCGGAAGCTAAAGGTTTTGCTCCTATGGTTTTTAAAGTCTGGACAGACAAGGTAGAGCCAATAAAAAATAATGTCAAGTTCAAGCCTGATTTCGCGAAGCCGGTTACTATGGAAGTTATACTATCCGGAAAAGGAAGATAAGTGTTCAGCAAAATGGCAAGTATGAACCACCCGATAAACCATGGAATCTTAATTTTAGTTCCTTTATTTTTAAAGATAAACATCGTGATTACGGAAACCGGAATAATCCATAATGCACGAGCCAGTTTTACCGTGGTAGCTGTTTTTAAAGCTGCATCTCCGTACTTACTTGCGGCTCCTACTACGGAACTTGTGTCATGAATTCCCACGGCACACCATAACCCGAATTGCTCTTGGGAAAGCTGTAGAAAATGACCTATTGCAGGATAAATAAACAGAGCAATGGAATTAAGGGTGAAAACGATGGCCAAAGCAAGGGAAATCTGCCTGGTTTCGGGTTTAATGATAGGCGAAGTTGCCGCAATAGCACTTCCGCCGCAAATGGCGGTTCCTACAGAAATTAGATAAGACAGCGGCTTATCCAGTCTGAAGATTTTTCCTAAGAAATATCCTAAAACCATGACGGATATAATGCTTGCAACCGTTATTATAAACCCTGTCTTCCCTGCCTGTAAGGCTTCATCCAATTGTAACCCGAATCCCAGTCCCACAATGGAAATCTGCAGTAATAAATGGATGTAGGAATGAAGGCTCTTTTCAAACGGATGGCCAACAATAACAACCATCAGAAATCCTAAGGCCAAGGCAACGGGTGAGGAAATAAGAGGAGTGAGGCAAAGAATCGCAAATCCTATAAAAATGATCTTTTGAACGGATTCACTGAAGCCCAATTTTTTCATATTGTAAAACATTGAATTCATGGTTCAAAATTCTACAATTTATTATTACAAAGTAAATTGAATTTTGTTATTGGAAATAACTTTTAGTTATAATTGATAAATCTTAAAAAGAGCCTGATCAGTTCAGACTGTTCCCCTTTGGGAAGAATGATATGGAAATTCCTTTCAATACTGAAATTCTTAATGTCAATAATCGTAAGAAGATTACTTTTTAACTCAGGAAGAATGGTACTTACAGACAGAAACGCCATACAATCTGAATGCAGCAGATAACTTTTGATGCTTTCACTGCTTCCTAATGACATCACGGTATGCAATTCTTCCATATTA
>NZ_BAAFHL010000071.1:0-10222 GCF_042849955.1 Chryseobacterium barbadense | reverse complement strand
AAGATAAGATTGATGAACATCATTTCATGATTCTTTACCTGAAAATGGCGGCCATGTTTTTCGGAAGTAAAAAATTCCAGGAATCTATTGAGTATTCCATGAAGGTAATTGAATCCAAAGGAAATGTGCAGGAAGATTTGCTGTTCCATACAAGGATTCTGATTCTTATGGCAAAGTATGAATCAGCTATTGATGAAGATTATGATGATTTTATCAAAGCTACTCTGAAATTTGCCAAAAAGATGAAAAAACCGGATGAATTCCATTTTGAAAGTATTAAATTCTTCAAAAAGTTGAATGATTTAACTCAGAATAAACAACAGGAATTATTCAAAGAATTTGATAAGAAGCTGGAACTTTTCTCTGAAAATGAATATTACAGAAGATCTTTGCTTTATATAGATATTCACGGTTGGGTACAATCCAAAGTAAGAAATGTAGATGTTATTGCAATCATCAAGGAAAAAGTAAGGTACAAAAGGAAATCTGAATCTTAATTTACCTGAGTCTGATTAACATTTAATTTTAACGCAAAATCCGCAAAAGTTTTTTTATTTTTCGTTCGCAAAGGCACTCTGTTCAGCGATGACTTACCGCACACTTGCTGAGTAAACGCCTTGGCGAACGAAAAATAAAAATTAACAAAATACAGATACCTTCTGCGTACATAGCGTTTATGCAATTTCAACATACTTCACTTATTTCAAACTCAAATTAATTTATAATGTATTCAATATTAGAAACGTGATCAATTCTTAATTTTTTGAAGCCCAATTTATGTGGATTTACGTATTAAATCTTATCTATACATCGTATTGATATAGTTTTTTAACTAAAAAATGCGTATTTTTGCCTCTTAAAAATTTCTTAGTAAACAATGATAAAAATTACACTTCCAGACAATAGTGTCAGAGAATTCGAGGCAGGAGTTACTCCGCTAGATGTGGCAAAATCTATAAGCGAGGGATTGGCTAGAAATACCATTTCCGCAGTTGTAAACGACAAACAAGTTGAGACGACCACGCCTATCACCACGGATTCTACGGTACAATTATTGACATGGAATGATGATCTTGGAAAGAAAGCTTTCTGGCATTCTTCTGCCCACTTATTGGCGCAGGCTATCCTTGAATTTTATCCCAATGCTAAGTTGACGATTGGTCCGGCTATCGAAAGCGGGTTCTATTATGATGTAGATTTCGGAGATGAAAGCTTATCTGAAAAAGATTTTGAGAAAATTGAAAAGAAGGTATTGGAAAATGCTAAAAAAGGTTCTACTTTCTCCTTATACCCTGTTTCTAAAGAAGAAGCATTAAAGGTGTATGCGGACAATCCATATAAAGTTGAATTGATCTCTAAGCTTAATGATGGAGAAATCACTTTTGTAACTCACGATAATTTCACAGATTTATGTCGTGGAGGACATATTCCGAATACCAGTATTGTAAAGGCGATGAAGATTTTGAATGCCGCCGGAGCTTACTGGAGAGGAAATGAGAAAAATCCTCAATTGACAAGAGTTTACGGTATTTCTTTCCCAAAACAGAAAGATCTTACCGAATATCTTGAAAGATTAGAAGAAGCGAAAAGAAGAGATCACAGAAAATTAGGTAAAGAATTAGGAATCTTTGCATTCTCTGAAAAAGTAGGTGCAGGATTGCCATTATGGTTGCCAAAAGGAACTGCTTTAAGAAGAAAATTAGAGAATTTCCTTTCTGCCGCTCAGAAAAAAGGAGGGTATGAATTTGTAATGTCGCCGCATATTGGTGCTAAAGAATTATATGTAACTTCCGGACACTGGGATAAATATGGCGCAGATAGCTTCCAGCCAATCAAAACTCCTAATGAAGGAGAAGAATTCATGCTGAAGCCAATGAACTGCCCGCACCACTGCGAAATCTACAAAACCTCACAATGGAGCTACAGGGATTTACCGAAAAGATATGCAGAATTCGGGACTGTATACAGATATGAGCAAAGTGGTGAGCTTCACGGATTAACAAGGGTTCGTGGATTTACTCAGGATGATGCTCACCTATTCTGTACTCCGGATCAGCTTTTAGGAGAATTTGAAGCGGTAATCGATCTTGTATTGTACGTGTTCAGATCTTTAGGTTTTGAAGATTTTGTGACTCAGGTTTCTTTGAGAGACCCTGAGAACAGAGAAAAATATATCGGTTCTGATGAGAACTGGGAAAAAGCGGAAAACGCAATTATTACAGCAGCAAAAAACAAAAACCTGACTACAGTTATTGAATACGGTGAAGCTGCGTTCTATGGTCCTAAACTGGATTTTATGGTAAAAGATGCTTTGGGAAGAAAATGGCAGCTGGGAACTATCCAGGTAGATTACAACTTACCGGAAAGATTTGATCTTCATTATATCGGAAATGATAATGAGAAGCACAGACCGGTTATGATCCACAGAGCGCCTTTCGGTTCTATGGAACGTTTCATCGCGATTTTGCTGGAGAATACTGCAGGAGATTTTCCATTGTGGCTGAGCCCTGATCAGTTTATTATTCTTCCGATCAGTGAAAAATATGTAGATTATGCTAAAAAAGTTTCACAATTTTTAGAAAATCACGATATTAGCGGTCAAATTGATGACAGAAACGAGAAGACAGGGAAAAAGATACGTGATGCGGAATTAAATAAGATCCCATTCATGTTAGTGGTAGGAGAAAATGAAGAAAGAGATGGCACAATTTCTGTAAGAAGACGTGGTGAAGGAGATCTTGGAGCCATGAGCATGGAAGATTTCGTTTCTTATTTTAAGAAAGAAGCAGCCATTTAATGATTAAAAGATTAAAGGATTTAAAAATTACTTCATGTAAATATCTTTTAATTTTTGATTATATAGTAAATTAGAATTAACCAATAAAATTATAATACAATAGCACAAAGATTTAACAACAGGGGCCCACAAAGACGTCCGGTACAAGAGGACGCACACTTGATCAACGATAAAATTCGTGTGAGAGAACTTCGTTTAGTGGGCGATAACGTAGAGCCGGGAGTGTATCCTACTGACAAAGCAAGACAAATTGCTCAGGAACAGGAATTGGATTTAGTAGTAATTTCCGACAAAGCTGAACCGTTTATTGCTAGAATTTTGGACTATAAAAAGTTCTTATACGAGCAAAAGAAAAAACAGAAGGAACTAAAGGCTAAGCAGGTAAAAGTGGTGGTAAAGGAGATCCGTTTCGGACCTCAGACAGATGACCACGATTATGAATTCAAGAAGAAGCATGCTGAAAAATTCCTCGAAGAAGGTTCGAAACTGAAAACCTACGTTTTTTTCAAAGGACGTTCAATCATCTTCAAAGATCAGGGAGAGATCCTGCTTTTAAAATTAGCCCAGGAACTGGAGCACGTTGGTAAAGTGGATCAATTGCCTAAACTGGAAGGGAAAAGAATGATCATGATGATGAGCCCTAAAAAAGCAGTAAAATAGTTTAATTAATTTAAACTTTACAATATAAACCTCAAAGTAATTTTGAGGTTTTTTTGTTTTATAATAAAGGTTAAATAATTATTAAAATATAACCTATGATAAGATCCGGGAAAATGTTTAGTTCTACCTTTGTTATAGAAATCATTCATTAATCATTAAAACAATATTAGCTATGAGCACACTACAATTAAAAGACGGAACGGAAATTTACTACAAAGACTGGGGGAAAGGACAGCCTGTTTTCTTTCACCATGGATGGCCTTTATCCAGCGATGACTGGGATGCACAAATGTTATTCTTCTTAGAACAAGGTTATAGAGTAATTGCCCATGACAGAAGAGGCCACGGAAGATCCAGCCAGACTGCGGAAGGTCATAATATGAATACTTATGCTTCTGATGTGGCTGAATTAGTAGAAGCATTGGATTTAAAAGATGTTATTCATGTTGGTCATTCTACAGGAGGTGGTGAAGTGATCCGATATGTGGCTAAGCATGGAAACGGAAGAGTGGCAAAAGCTGTTTTAGTGAGTGCAGTAACACCTATTATGATAAAAACTGAAGATAATCCTAATGGAATTCCAATGTCTGTTTTTGATGAAATCCGTCACAATACCGCTACTCAAAGACAACAATATTTCATCGACTTTACAATTCCTTTTTACGGATATAACCGAGAAGGGGCCAAAGAATCTGAAGGAGTGAGAAGAAACTGGTGGAGACAGGGCATGATGGGATCCATTAAGGCTCATTATGATTGTATTAAAGCTTTTTCTGAAACGGATTTTACGGAAGATCTTAAAAATGTGGATATCCCGGTACTGGTGATGCATGGTGAAGATGATCAGATCGTTCCGTTTGAAACCACTGGAAAAGTTGCGGCTACCCTACTGAAAAACGGAAAACTGATTTCTTATCCTGGTTTTCCTCACGGTATGCCCACTACTGAGGCTGAGACCATCAATAAGGATCTTTTAGCATTTTTTAAGGCATAACTTCCTTTATATAAAAGTTGTGGATATTTAGTATCTACAGCTTTTTTTGTAATTTCGCCAACAATTCCTGAAAGGCTTGGGAAAATGAATATAAATATAATATTTAATGAAATTCGGGTATAGAATCTTTTTTATTATTTCCATTGTTATATTCTTCCTGAGTTGTTCCTATTATTATCCTTTTATTTCGGATGACAGCTTAATCTCACTGCGTTATGTCCAGCGTTTCCTTGAAGGAAAAGGCTTAAGCTGGAATGACGGTCATCCTGTTGAAGGTTATTCTAATTTTCTTTGGATCCTCGGGGTTTCTGCTTTAGGAAAACTGGGAATTGATCTTATTGTATCTGCAAGAATTTTTGGAATACTTTGTTCATTATCCACTATTTGGGTAATTCTGAATTATTTTAGAAAGCAGAATATAAAAAAGGAATATGTTTTTCTTGCAGTCATATTATTGATTACGACTCCATGTTTTGCGGTTTGGGCTATTGGCGGTTTGGAACAGCCGTTGTATGCTTTGCTGGTGACCTTAATATTTATTGATGTTTTACGGATTGTAAGCTCTAATAATCTTAAGACGATCTATCCATTATCTGTCTGGTTAGGATTGCTTGCTCTTACGAGACCGGATGGCTTTTTGTTCACAATTATTACATCTGCATTTTTATTGGCTATTAACAGGCAAAATAAAGAGAAACTCTTAAAAATAGGAATAGTAACCATACTGATTCCTGCTCTATTTCTGCTGTCGCAATTGCTGTTTAGGTATAGCTATTATGGAGAATTGGTTCCTAATACGGCTTTGGTAAAAGTTAAAATTACCATTCATCATATTCTCAGAGGCGGGTTTTATCATGTGAAAGCCTTTTTGGGAACATTGCTCATTTCTTCTCTCGGTTTGTATGGAATGTATATTTTAATCTTTAAGAAAAAGAATATATTTGGTCTTTATATACTGTGTACTACTATTGCCTGGATTTCTTATGTAACATTAGTAGGAGGAGATATTTTTCCAGCTTACAGGCATTATTATGTAGTACTAATTTTCTTTACTTTTTCTATCATTTTAGGTCTTAATGCAGTCAACAAAATTAATTTTAAGAATAAAAAAATTGTTCTTGGAGTATTGGGTGTTCTCATTGTAAATGCTTTTTTACAAACAAAATTTACGGATAATCAAAATGCAGTAAATGAAAGATGGGAGTTCAGAGGGATGCGGCTTGGCGAAAAATTGCAAGCTACTTTTCCTACAAAAACGCTCATTGCCGTAACAGCAGCAGGCTGCATCCCCTATTCTTCTGAATTGCCGAGCATTGACATGCTTGGTTTGAACGATTATTATATCCCCAGACATCCCCCGGCCAGCTTTGGCACAGGTACGTTAGCACATGAACTGGGAGATGCGAAGTATGTGCTGGGCAGAAATCCAGATATTATTATTTTTAATACAGGTGCCGATCTTTGTTTTAATATTGGTGATCAGCTTAAAGACAATAAGTTCTTCAATACGGATTATATTAAAACCCTGGCTACGGAAAGAGAAAATGAATATGTTTTGTTCTTTAATAAATACGGGAGGAATACAGGAATTAAAAGATATCAAAACGAATTAAAAATTCCGGGGTATTTATTTTCTCACTCAAAAGACACAACCAGTGTGTTTACAGGTCAAAAGCTTTTAAAGCCTATGAATAGCGGAAATATGTATGAAATATCACTTCGTGTTCCGGATGAAAAATGGAAGATTAAAACCGTTAGAAGTACTAAAAATATTGATTTTCAAACGACTATCGCTTATCAAAATAAACAAATGAAAGTTTTTATTATCCCCGAACATAATGCTTTAATAGAATCTGTTGTATTAGAGAGAAATAATTAGTGTTTTTTTTGTATCTTTGCAAACTATTATTCCTAATTGTTTAGGTATAACCAACAACAGATATTGATAACAAAACAATAAAAAAGCAAAACAATGCCAAAATTAAAAACGAAATCAGGTGCTAAAAAGCGTTTTGCTCTTACTGGTTCTGGTAAGATCAAAAGAAAAAATGCTTACAAAAGCCACATCTTAACTAAGAAAGAAACTAAGCAGAAGAGAAATCTTACTACTACTTCTTACGTAGCTAAAGTGGACGAGAAAAGTGTTCAACGTCAATTAGCCATTAAGTAGTTTTTATAAATCTATATTCGGTTTATAAGAATTCAAACAAATTCAAAATTTTAACCCTGAAATGGAGCCCCTAAGTGCAATGAAACAGTTTGCCGCACATTTCAAAAAAACAATTTAAATTATGCCAAGATCAGTAAATGCCGTAGCTTCAAGAGCTCGCAGAAAGAAAATTTTTAAGCACGCTAAAGGTTATTTCGGAAGAAGAAAGAACGTTTGGACAGTAGCTAAAAACGCGGTAGAAAAAGCAATGCAATATGCTTACCGTGGTAGAAAAGAGAAAAAGAGAAACTTCAGAGCACTTTGGATCACTCGTATCAATGCGGGAACCAGAGAGCACGGAATGTCTTACTCTCAGTTTATGGGAGCTCTTAAAAAGAACAACGTTGAGCTTAACAGAAAAGTTTTAGCAGATTTAGCAATGAATCACCCTGAAGCTTTCAAAGCAGTTGTAGATCAAGTAAAATAATGTAAAATTTTTGTTATCAATATAGTCCCGGGTTTCTTTGCCCGGGATTTTTTTATTACTACATTTGCTAAATTATTGTGAAAAATATAAAGAATTACTAAATATCATATCAAGTGAAAAAAATTACTTCTCTTCTACTCTTTTCTTTTGGAGCCTATTGTTTGCAGGCTCAGACCTTTATTCAGGCATATCAAAACAGGGCCAATCAGGTTACTCAAACGAATATTACAACATTGTTGCAGGAGTTTGAAAACCTGGGGGTAAAAACAACGGGTTCGGCTCTTAATACATCTGCTTTAGACTGGCTTAAAAATAAGTATACCTCTTATGGATATACCGCAAGCCAAATAGTGGAAGATCCCTTTACATTTACTTATCAGGGAAACAGCATTAGTTCAAAAAATTTAGTAATTACCAAAACAGGAACTGTTTATCCTAATACCTACATTATTATCTGCGGCCATTATGATACTATCAATGGTCCGGGTGTAAATGACAATGGTAGCGGAACTTCCATTATTTTGGAAGCCGCCAGAATTTTAAAAGACGTCCCTACTGAATATTCTATTAAATTTATTCATTTCTCCGGTGAAGAGCAGGGATTATTCGGAAGTGGGCACTATGCTAATAATGTTGCTTACCAGGCGGATAATCGTGTACTGGATATAAAACTTGTTTTCAATTTAGATCAAGTAGGAGGAAAATTAGGAAATAATAATAATACCATTAAATGTGAGAGAGATAATGGAGGGCAGCCGGCTAATAATGCAATGTCCAATACTATGACTCAACAGCTTGCAACTTGTACAACTTTATATTCACCTCTGCAAACTGCTATAACGTCAGCTTATTCCTCTGATTATATGCCGTTTGAGGCAAAAAATGAGATTATTACAGGATTTTATGAAAATGTTCAAAGTCCTCATCCTCATACTTCAACAGATATATTTACTAATGTAGATCCCACGTATGTATTTAATGTTGGAAAAGCTGCTGTGGGAGCACTTCAGCATTTTGCCGTAGCTTCAACATCCACTCTGGGAACCGGAGAAAAAACTTTAGACAAAATAGAGATGGCTAAAGTTTATCCGAATCCTGCCAAAGATATGGTGTACATCGAATTCCCAAATGAAGTAAAAAACTTTAAGGTGGAAGTAACGGATATGAGTGGCCGTTTAATTTTAAATACGGAAAACGAAACTAAACTGAATGTTTCGGGATTAGCCAAAGGTGCTTATCTCGTTACTTTAAAGTCTGGTGATCAGAAAGCCGTGAGAAAGATTTTGATTGATAAATAAATAAATAAATAAAAGCCGGCTTAAGCTAACTTTTATTTATCCCTAGTTTGAAGTATCTCTTCAATATGATACAGATCCGTAAAAATACAAAAAACCACCGCATAACGCAGTGGTTTTCTTTTATCATCCACACGATACAATCGTGCGGCAGCGGGAGGGTACTCTGGATTATCTTGTAAAGGACGGAGAGTATGAACAGATTGACAACGATACGCTGAAAAAGCTAAAAGCAATACAGGAACTCGACAGTGATACGAAAGCGCATATTTTTGCCACCAAAGAAATTATAATCTACTTCACCACTAGCTCCAACTTCTAAACCACCTCCCGCAGATGAGCTTGTTGTAACACCAAATCTATCTGGGACTAAAAACCTTGCTAAAGGACTGTTCCACCAATTTCTTTTAGTAACTGTAACCCCTGCAATCTTCAAGAGCCTTTCCTCCTCCAGTTGCAGAATCGTCATATATATATCCATCTGCCGCATAGTTCATGGTCCCCATAGTATTGCTCGCAAAAGCATACTTAGCTCCTTCTATATTATTGTCTTTGAAAAATTGGTCAGCATTATCTCAGTTTAAATCCTTATTATAAAGATATTGTCCATCACCTGTGTAATACCAATCTCTTCCATCGGGATCAATTCTCATAATAGGGTTTTCCAACATAATTATATGAAGAATGATTGGTATAAGATTCTTGATTTGGGTCTTGTACACCCCATCTTCCTAAATCCGGCATATAGAATCTCGCTCCATAATCATACATTCCTGTCTCTTGCAGCTCCTTTCCATTGTACTTGTAAGCTTTATAACTTCCTGTTCCAAAGAAGGCATTGCCACTATTCAAATGATTCATTCCAAAAGGATAGTAATCATTGGCATCTACAATTTCAAGAACTCCTGTGCTGTTTCTCCCAAAACTTACCCTTACATTGCATAAATGATCTTTATACTGGTAAATATATTTATTATTCTAGTAATCAAAAAATCCTTCCGCCGTAGGGAAAAACTGCAGCTCAACAATTTGCGAGAGGTTTTTATTTACAGAGGAATGAGCGAGCTTCTCACATTAGCTTGACATTATCACTAACTTTGATATGCTACTGCTTTTTAAATATGAAACCAACACTTCCATTTTCAATTTTTTTATAATAATATAAATCATTTTGTGTTATTTTTAAAGTGTCGATATTTGGTATATAATACAAAGATTTATCAGAATAAAATGACCTTCCATCATAAAGCTTCCTTATATTTGTTCTATATTTTTCACTCAGAAAATCACAATCACTATAATTAAAATATGGTAAGTTAAACTCTTCCCTCTCAGGATTCAAAATTATTATCTTATTCTTAGAAATAAGGTATTTCTTTTTAAAGATTATATTTTTGAAGTGAGCATCTATATTAGTACAATTAAAACTATTCTTAATAATGAGATTATTTTCATCTAATATTTGAATAGATAACTTTCTATTTTTGTTTTCATAAATATATTCATTTCCTATTATTGATAAGGGTTGATTTTTACATGAAACGAATAGAATCAATATAATTAAACACATTTTAATTTGCATAATAATTTTTATCTGTTTTTGGTGGATATACTAAAGTTTGATTAAGTCCTGGTTTATCAACTAAGCTTTGAAGAAAACTATTGTTAATTTCATTAAGCTCAGTGACGGTTTGTGTTTTACCTATTTTTAACAAATTACTAGGATTTGAAAAATCTAAATAAGGTTGATATAATATTTGACCAACTGCTGATAATTGTGCTTTATATGCCTCCACTTCTTTACTCGCGCCAAAGCTTCCAGATGTTAAATTTCCTGAAG
>NZ_BAAFHL010000070.1:0-10697 GCF_042849955.1 Chryseobacterium barbadense | reverse complement strand
AAATATAATAAACGTAAGGCAGAAGAGCCCAGACTTTACGATAACGGTCAAGTTGTGGGATGTAAAATTCCTCTGAGATAATTTCAGCAATAGGGAAAAACTCTTTTTTAAAAGGACCCCAGTTGAGTCTCCATTTCTCCACCATATCACAAGCTTTTCCTGCTGATTTTGCAATTTTCCGATTGGGGGTAATGTTTCCGTATTTGTCCAGCTCTACGTTTTCCCAGCCTCCTTTAGTGAATTTATATTCAATAGGATCCGGAAGAATGCTGTCGTCAATATCAATAAAATAAGTGCCGGAATCGGATGTCTTAAGTTGATAGTTATTGTCTTTGGGGTTCCACTTGTTAAAATTCCCCGTAATATAAACTGTTCTGTCATCCTTTTCTTCCGTATAGAGTTCGAACCTCATCATATGTGCGTAAAAAATTAAACACTAAATTTATAAAAAATCTTTTATAGATCATTTTGAAATCATAAAAACAATGGTTGAAAAAATGATATATTTGAGAAAATAGGTGAGAGAGGGAATTAACATAATAATTAATTCAATAATATGTAACGGTTATTGTTAATTTTTTTTGTAGTTTCAGAGAAAATATAAAATTAAACCAGCCTTGATGAATTCGGTTAAAACATACACGCTTTTCACGGAAGAAGATATTTATCTTTTCAAAGAAGGTAGGCATTACAAGCTATATGATAAGTTTGGTGCTCATTCTGTGGAGAAAGACGGAATTCAAGGGGTTTATTTTTCTGTTTGGGCACCGAATGCCAAAAAAGTTTCAGTGATCGGGAATTTTAATCACTGGAATCATAAAGACCATATTTTATATCCCCGTTGGGATGAATCGGGAATCTGGGAAGGTTTTATTGCCGGTTTAACCTGGGGAACTTTATACAAATATGCTATTGAAACTGCTTATGGGGAAATCATGGAGAAAAGTGATCCTTATGGTTTGAGCTGGGAACAGAATATTCAGGCTGCTTCATTGGTTTCAACTACATGGTATGAATGGGGAGATTATGAATGGATTCAAAACAGATGGAAAAAAAATAATCTGGATGCGCCAATTTCAGTCTATGAGCTTCATTTAGGATCATGGGTGAGAGATGGAAATGCCCCCAACAGATTCCTTAATTATAGGGACATTGCCCAAAAGCTTGTGCCTTACATTAAAGATATGGGTTTTACCCACGTGGAATTCATGCCTGTTATGGAATATCCGTATGACCCGAGTTGGGGATATCAGATCACCGGCTTTTATGCGGCAACTTCACGTTTCGGTTCTCCGCAGGATCTTATGTATCTGATTGATGAGCTCCATAAAAATAATATCGGAGTGATTCTGGATTGGGTGCCGTCCCATTTCCCGGGAGATGCTAACGGTTTGCACCGTTTTGACGGCTCTTTTTTATATGAGCACGAAGATCCCAGGAAAGGCTTTCACCCTGACTGGAAATCATATATATTTAATTACGGAAGAAGTGAAGTGAAATCTTTCCTTATATCCAATGCAATGTTCTGGCTGGAACGTTATCACGCAGATGGTTTGAGGGTAGATGCCGTGACCTCTATGCTGCATCTGGACTATTCGAGGAATGAAGGAGAATGGGAACCTAATATATACGGAGGAAATGTAAATCTTGAAGCAAAAGCTTTTCTTCAGGATTTTAATACAGCTGTCTATAAAGAATTTGGAAATAGCATCATCACTATTGCAGAAGAAAGCTCTGATTTTCCAATGCTGACGAAACCCGTACATGATGGCGGAGTAGGATTCGGAATGAAATGGATGATGGGTTGGATGCATGATACACTGGATTATTTTAAAGAAGAACCTATTAATAGAAAATATCATCATCATAAACTGACTTTTGCATCCATGTACATGTATAATGAAAATTATATGATGCCTTTGTCTCATGACGAAGTGGTTCATGGAAAAGCAAGCTTGATATATAAAATGGTGGGAGATGAGTGGCAAAAATTTGCTAATCTTCGGGCTTTATACGTGTATATGTATACGCATCCCGGAGCAAAACTCTTGTTTATGGGGGATGAATTCGGGCAGACAAGCGAGTGGAATTTTACCCAGAGTTTAGACTGGCATTTATTGCAATATCCGGTTCATAAAGGAATGCAGACCCTTGTGAAAGATTTGAACCATATCTATAAATCTGAGCCTGCCTTTTATGAAAACCAATTCAATCCAGACAGTTTTGAATGGGTGGAAGCGAATGACGAGAATAACTCTATTTACGTCTACCTGAGAAAAGGTAAAAAAAGGGATGATGTTTTTATGGTGGTCTTGAATCTTACCCCAAAAGTACTGGAATATAAAATAGGGGTGAATGGAGGAACTCATTGGGAGGTGATCTTCAACTCTGATGACGAAAGGTATAACGGTAGCGGAGTACAACCCGAAGTACTCAGAGAGGATTATGAAGAATGGATGAACCGTCCGAAATCAATCACCCTCAAATTACCCCCTTTGGCAGGAATGATTTTAAAACAGAAAAAAGACAAAAAATATAAATTACACAGAATTAAATTACATAAAAAGTAAAATGGTTGTTTATCACCTTAGTACGGAATGTTATCCGGTGGCAAAAGTAGGAGGTTTGGCAGATGTAGTCGGAGCGTTGCCTAAATATCAGAATAAAATAAAAGGGGTTGAAGCCAAAGTGGTAATGCCCTGGTACAACAAATCTTTTTTCTATGATCATGAGTTTGACATAGTTTTTGATGGATTTATTCACCAGGGACCGAATATGCTGCAGGTTCAGGTCATGAAAGAGAAAAACAATGTGCTGGGCTTTGAATTATACATGGTGAGAATTCCCGGGCTCCTGGATCGTGATAATCCTTATGGATATCAGGATGAAAGCTTTCAGTTTTTAGCCTTTCAGCATGGGGTCTTACATTGGCTGAGTGCCATGCAGATCCGTCCGGATGTTTTACACTGCCATGATTATCATACGGGACTGGTTCCTTTTATGATTGAAAACTGTGGTGAATTCGAATTTCTGAAAGGAGTAAAAACTATCGGAACCATCCATAACGGAGAATACCAGGGAATGATGAGCTGGAATATGGCGAATTATATGCCGTCTTTTGATGCCTGGAAATGGGGATATTTAGATTGGAACGGATTGATCAATCCATTAGCGTCGATGATGAAATGTACCCATGCTTTTACAACAGTTTCCGAAGGCTATCTTGAGGAGCTGTATATCGGCTTCAGAGGTCTGGAAAGTCTGGTTAGGCAGGAGTTCAGCAAAGCTTACGGAATCATCAATGGAATTGATACAGATGTATGGAACCCGGAAACCGATCCGATGCTTGATTTTAATTATTCCATTAAAAATGCTGTAGCACAGAAGAAGAAAAATAAAGAAAAGCTCTGTAAAGAATATGGCTTAAAGCCGGATCTTCCTTTGTTTGCTTTCATTGGAAGGTTTGCCACGGAAAAAGGTGCAGACCTGCTTCCCGATATGGTGTGGAGAAGCATAAAACAAAGCTATGGTGCTTTAAATATTATGATTTTGGGGTCTGGTAACACCTACATTGAAAATAAACTCAAGGAATATGATTATACCTACAGCAATTTTGCATTGGATTTAGGTTATAAAGAACATCTTTCACATAAGATTTATGCCTCGGCTGACTTTTTATTAATGCCATCAAGAGTAGAGCCTTGTGGGTTGAACCAAATGTATTCCATGAGATATGGAACGATTCCTGTAGTAAGATATACAGGCGGATTGAAAGATACCGTAGCTGATATCTCTACCGGTGGTGCAGGATTAAACTTTACCTATCCCGGAGTAGATGATATGATCCATGCCATTAACAGAGGAATTAATCTCTACAACAAAAAAGACACGATGGAAAAACTGATTGAGGCCAATATGCAATTTGATTTCGCATGGGAGAAATCTGCAGAAAAATATATAGCTTTATACAATAACTCAATATAAAAACGCAAGATAATTATGAAACACAATGTTATTTCCATTGTTTTGGGAGGAGGTAGAGGAACAAGGCTTTTTCCGTTAACCTATTCAAGGTCGAAGCCGGCGGTTCCTATTGCAGGAAAATACCGTTTGGTGGATATTCCGATTTCCAATTGCCTGAATTCCGGATTGAATAAAATTTTGGTCCTGACGCAGTTTAATTCAGCTTCATTAAACTCACATATTAAAAACTCTTATCATTTTGATATCTTCAGCAGAGGTTTTGTAGATATTCTGGCTGCAGAACAGAACGTAGAAAATGACAGCTGGTATCAGGGAACAGCAGACGCCGTTCGCCAGTCGATGAAGCATCTTGAAAAATATGATTATGAATATATCCTGATTCTTTCCGGAGACCAGCTGTATCAGATGGATTTCAGAGAAATGCTGGATTTTCACATTGAAAACGGAGGCGATGTAACAATTGCTACGATTCCGGTGAATGCAAAAGATGCTACTGGTTTTGGAATTTTGAAATCTGATGATGACGGTAATATTACCTCTTTTGTGGAAAAACCGGGATTTGATATGCTGGAAGGCTTAAAATCAGAAGTTTCTGACGAGAACAAACATAAAGGAAAAGAATATTTAGCTTCTATGGGAATCTATATCTTTACCAAAAATATTCTCAAAAAAATGTTCGAAGAGGGCGCTGGAGACGACTTCGGGAAAGATATTATTCCAAGCTCCATAGGGAAGTACACCACATTAAGCTATCAGTATGAAGGATACTGGACCGATATCGGGACTATTGAATCATTTTATGAAGCTAATCTTGATCTTTGTCAGGATTTTCCACAGTTTAATCTTTTCTCTTCTTCGCCGATTTACACAAGGGCGAGAATGCTTCCACCATCCAAAATTAATGGTTCTTACGTAAGTAAAGCTGTTTTTGGCGACGGGTGTATCATTATGGCGGATAAGATCGAAAATTCAGTAATAGGAAACAGAACCAGAATTGATAAAGGAAGTACGATTGTCAATTCCTACGTCATGGGAGCCGATTTCTACCAAAATACCACTGAAATTGTTATGAACGACAGAAAAGGACGCCCGAATATGGGGATCGGGAAATACTGCTACATAGAAAAGGCAATTCTCGATAAAAACTGCTACATCGGAGATAACGTAAGGATCATCGGCGGGAAGCATTTACCGGATGGAGATTACGGGACACACTCTGTTCAGGATGGCATTGTCGTAGTGAAAAAAGGAGCTATCCTTTCTCCGGGAACTCATATCGGATAATTAACCTATTTAATCTGAGTTTGGGATAAGCAAAATATGTTGAAATTATATAAGCACTAGGTGCGCAGGAGGTTTTCGGTATTTTGTATAATTTTTGTTCGCAAGGGCGTTTTACTCAGCAATGTACGCGGTAAGCCATAGCTAAACAGAGTGCCCTTGCGAACAAAAAAAATAATAATTTGTGACCTTTGCGTTAAAATTAAATACTTGTCATATCATATCCGGATAATTAACCTATTTAATCTGAGTTTGGGATAAGCAAAATATGTTGAAATTATATAAGCCTAGGTACGCAGGAGGTTTCCGGTATTCTGTATAATTTTTGCTCGCAAGGGCGTTTTACTCAGCAATGTACGCGGTAAGCCATAGCTAAACAGAGTGCCCTTGCGAACAAAAAAAAATAATAATTTGCGACCTTTGTGTTAAAATTAAATACTTGTCATATTTAATCAATTGTTTAACCGAAACTTGCTCAGATTAAATTTTAAGCAATTTTAACATACAACTATAGTGATCAACATATTGGTCACTTTTTTTATTTGTATTACTTTTGTGCGATGCGTCTTATAAAAATCATAGCTGTAGTTATTCTCTTTCTGGTAGGTGCCTATGCGCTTTCCATGTATTATTTTGTAGATGAAAGCAAGAACTTTCAGATTGAAAAAGATATAGATTATCCTGTAGATAAAGTATTTTCCCAATTCAATAACCTGCAGAATTTTACCCGATGGAATAACTTTTTTAAAAGCTCCCCATCTATTGATATTGATTATTATACCCCCTATGAAGGGCAGGGAAGCGCCATCAGTTATACAGATCCTAAAAATGATACGGATGGAGAAATGTTTATCCGATATGAGAATCCCAACAAGACATTAAGATACCAGCTTTTTGAAGATAAAAATGAGAATCCTACCCTTGTAGATGTAAAATTTAAAGCACTTTCAGCTGAAAAGACGAAGATCACATGGTATGTTCATACTCCGAGACTTTCGGTGTTAAGAAGAGTGCAAAATTTCTGGACGGAAGACCGCTTTGCTGAGAATATAGATAAAAGCATGGTGAACCTGAAGAATCTTTTAGGAAACAAAGTGGAGAAAGACAACCAGATGGCTGCCATTAAATACGATAGCTTAATGGTGGAAAATGAAGAAGGAAAGTTATTGCTGGGAATCAATGTAAGTGCCTCCAACAAAAAGGATGCGTTGTACAGAAACATTGTGATGAACTACAACAAAGTGTACAATTATGTAACGATGGATTTAGGCAAAAAAGATGATGAATTCGGGTATCCTATGCTGATGACGGATGCGGATAATTATAAAGATAAAGAAGTATCCTATTTTATTGGTATTCCTTTGTCCAAAAGGATGGGAGTTACAGATAATAACTTTAGTTTCAGAACGGTAAACTCTAGTCAGAATTACGTCATGTACTACAAAGGAACTTATGCCGGGAGAATCAAAGCGATTCAGCAGCTGATCCAAAAAGCTAAGAAAGATGAAATGCGTTTTGGGGATGTTCAACAGACCTTTATCGAGCGTCCTATGGAAGATCAGGACGTTAACATGAAGCTCTCTTTAACGGTGTTTAAGTAAATTCCTGATATTTATCTCGTTTATGTTTTTTTTAACGGTTTGAAGGTACCCCAAGTCGGTTTTTTTTATTAAATTTGAAGATTAATTCTACAAACAAATTTTAATAATAGATACACTGTAATAATGGACAGATTTTCATTCCTAAACGCAGCTCATTCTCAGTTAATTGAGGACTTATACCAACAGTATTTAAAATTCCCGGACTCTTTAGAACCATCATGGAAAGCTTTCTTTCAAGGCTTTGATTTTGCTTTAGAGAACTATAGCGATGACGATAGTATTCAATATATCCAGGGTTCGGCTAATGCCGCTCCTGTAGCACAACAAATTTCTCAGGCAGTTTCCAATGGAGAAGTTCCTGAACAGATCAAAAAAGAATTTAAGGTAGTAAACCTTATTGAAGCATACAGAACAAGAGGTCATTTGTTTACCAAAACAAACCCTGTAAGAGAAAGAAGACATTATACTCCTACTTTGGACATTGAAAATTTCGGGCTGTCTAAAGAAGATTTAAATACAAAATTCAGCTGTGCGGTAGAAACGGGAATGAAGGAGCCTGCCACGTTGAAAGACCTTATCACTCACCTGGAAAACATCTATTGTGATTCTATCGGGGTGGAATATATGCACATCAACAATGTTGAGGAGAAAGACTACATCAAAAAATGGTTACAGGTTAATGAAAACCATCCAAGTCTTTCCGCCAATGAAAAAACTGAAATCTTATTAAAGTTAAATCAGGCTGTAGCTTTTGAAAACTATCTTCACACCAAATTCGTAGGACAAAAAAGATTCTCATTGGAAGGTGGAGAAACATTGATTCCTGCATTAGACCAGTTGATCTCAAGATCTTCACAACTAGGAGTAGATGAGGTAGTTTTAGGAATGGCTCACAGAGGAAGATTGAACGTACTGTCAAACATTTTCGGAAAATCATACAAGCAGATCTTCTCAGAATTTGAAGGAAAAGAATTTGAAGAAGATGTATTCTCAGGAGACGTTAAATATCACTTAGGATCATCTAAAAAGATCAAAACAGCATCAGGTGAGGAAGTTTCCATCAACCTTACTCCAAACCCGTCTCACCTTGAAACAGTGGCCGCTCTTGTAGAAGGAATCTGCCGTGCAAAAGTGGACGATAAATACAAAGATTATTCTAAAGTATTACCAATTATTATCCACGGTGATGGGGCTATCGCAGGACAGGGGATTGCTTATGAGGTGGCTCAGATGATGACACTGGAAGGATACAGAACAGGAGGAACAGTTCATATTGTTGTTAACAACCAGGTGTCGTTCACTACAAACTATATTGACGCAAGATCTTCAACCTACTGTACAGACATTGCAAAAGTTACAGAGTCTCCTGTAATGCACGTGAATGCCGATGATGCTGAAGCGGTAGTTCATGCGATGCACTTTGCTGCCGATTTCAGAGCTAAATTCGGTAAAGACGTGTATATCGATTTATTAGGATATAGAAAATATGGTCATAACGAAGGGGATGAGCCAAGATTCACACAGCCTAATTTATATAAAACTATTGCCAAACACCCGAATCCGAGAGAAATCTATAAAGATAAATTACTAAAGGACAGCGTTACTTCCAACGATGTGATCGCTAAAATGGAAGCTGATTTCAAAGGACTTTTAGATAAAGACTTTGATGCATCCAAAGAGATCGAGAAGAACGTAATGGATGTGTTTATGGCTGAAGACTGGACAAATTACCCGATCGCTAAAAGAGGGGCAGTTCAGGATACAGTTGACACTAAGTATGATTTGAACAAACTGAAAGAATTGGCTGTTAAAATGTCAACGCTTCCGGCAGATAAGAAATTCATCAATAAAATTACAAGACTATTCGAAAACCGTATCAAAGCTATTGAAGGAAACTCTTTAGACTGGGCTTTAGGAGAGTGGTTAGCTTATGCTACATTGCTTACTGAAGGTCACAACGTAAGAATTTCCGGAGAAGATGTGGAAAGAGGTACATTCTCTCACAGACATGCTGTGGTGAAAACAGAAGATACGGAAGAAGAATACATCCCGTTAAGACATGTTTCTGAAAACAGATTCGATGTATACAACTCACACCTTTCAGAATATGGGGTGTTGGGATTTGACTATGGGTATGCAATGGCTTCTCCAAATACACTGACGATCTGGGAAGCTCAGTTCGGGGATTTCGTGAATGGAGCGCAGATCATTGTTGACCAGTATTTAGCGGCAGCAGAAGAAAAATGGAAAATCCAAGACGGATTGGTGATGTTATTGCCTCACGGTTCAGAAGGACAGGGAGCAGAACACTCTTCAGCAAGATTAGAAAGATTCTTAACGCTTTGTGCGAATGAAAATATGGTAGTGGCCAACATCACTTCACCAGCTAATTATTTCCACTTATTAAGAAGACAGTTGAAATGGGCATTCAGAAAACCATTGATCGTGATGAGCCCGAAATCTTTATTGAGACATCCGAAAGTAGTTTCTCCACTGGAAGATTTTGCCAATGGTGCATTCCAGCCGATCTTAGATGATCCGACGGCAGATCCTAAAAAAGTGGAAAAAGTAGTGCTTTGTTCAGGAAAACTATATTTTGAATTATTGGCGAAGAAAGAAGAACTGAATGCTGAAAATATCGCATTGGTAAGATTCGAGCAATTATATCCGCTTCAGACAGATGCTATCGAAGCAATCTTCAATAAATACGAAAACAGAAAAGAGCTTGTTTGGGCTCAGGAAGAACCTGAAAATATGGGAGCTTGGTCTTATATCTTAAGAAACTTCAGAGATACGGGAATCCAGGTAATTGCTCCTGTACCAAGCGGTGCTCCGGCTCCGGGAAGCCACAAAATGTTTGAGAAAAACCAAAATGCAGTGATTAACAGAGTATTCGACAGAAATGATGCGCCTGTAAAAAGACCTGTAACAGCTTAAAAAATAATAATCAATTAAAAAAATAAAAAAATACTCAATATGTCAGTTTTAGAAATGAAAGTTCCTTCACCGGGCGAATCAATTACAGAAGTTGAAATTGCAACTTGGCTTGTAAAAGATGGTGATTATGTAGAAAAAGATCAACCTATCGCTGAGGTAGACTCAGATAAAGCAACGCTGGAATTGCCTGCTGAACAAAGTGGTGTTATTACTTTAAAAGCTGAAGAAGGTGATGTGGTACAAGTAGGTCAGGTAGTTTGTTTAATTGATATGGATGCGGCGAAGCCGGAAGGCACTGCTGCACCTGCTGCAGAAGCTCCGAAACAAGAGGAGGCTCCTAAAGCGGCAGAACCGGCTAAACAAGAAGCTTCAAAGCCTGCTGCTCAACCTGCTGCTACTCAGACGTATGCAACCGGAGCCCCGTCTCCTGCTGCAAAGAAAATTCTTGATGAAAAAGGAATCGATGCGGGACAAGTTTCAGGAAGCGGAAGAGACGGCAGAATCACTAAAACTGATGCTGAATTGGCTGCTGTTCCGGCAATGGGAGGAAGTTCATTAACGGCTACAGGTTCAAGATCTACAACCACAACGAAACTTTCTGTTCTTAGAAGAAAACTAGCGACAAGATTAGTTTCTGTGAAGAATGAAACGGCAATGTTAACAACTTTCAATGAAGTGGACATGTCTGAGATCTTCAGAATCAGAAAACAATATAAAGATGAATTCGCTCAGAAACACGGTATCGGTCTTGGTTTCATGTCTTTCTTCACGAAAGCGGTTACAAGAGCATTACAGATGTATCCTGATGTAAATGCATCTATCGATGGTGATTTCAAAATCAACTACGATTTCTGCGATATTTCGATTGCAGTTTCAGGCCCTAAAGGATTAATG
>NZ_BAAFHL010000069.1:0-10821 GCF_042849955.1 Chryseobacterium barbadense | reverse complement strand
CTAAGCATTCATTTATCAATTATCATTCATAACTTATAACTCATCACTTATAACTTCTACCATCCTTTCACTGCTCCGCCTTTAAAAATTTCTTCTGCTTTTTTCAGGACTTCCTCAGACTGATAGGCTTTCAGGAAGTTTTGTACTTTTTGGGTGTTTTTATTGTCATGTCTGGAAACCACTACATTCACGTATGGAGAATCTTTATCTTCTTTTAAAATCCCGAACTTACCGGTATCCAACCCTGCCTGGGCTGCAAAATTATTATTGATGATGGCCAGAACCACTTCCTTGTCATCCAGCACTCTTGGTAATTGTGGTGCCTCAATTTCAAGGATTTTCAATTGTTTCGGATTGGCTTTAATATCTGTGACTTTGGGTAATAATCCCACACCTTCTTTTAGCTTTAATAATCCGTTTTTCTGAAGCAGCAGCAGGGAACGTCCGCCGTTGGTAGGATCATTGGGAATAGCCACAGTGCTTCCGTTTTGAAGCTCATTGATGTTTTTGATCTTTTTGGAATAGGCTACGATAGGATAAACAAATGTATTTCCTACAACAGCCAGTTTGTAGCCTCTCTGTTTCGATTGTTCATTCAGATAAGGAACGTGCTGAAATGCATTGGCATCAATATCCCCATTATTTAATGCTTCATTGGGAACTACATAATCATTGAAAGAAACCAGCTCCACTTCAAGATTGTATTTTTCTTTGGCTACTTTTTTAGCGGTTTCGGCAATCTGCTGTTCCGGACCGGAAGTGATTCCCACTTTAATAAAATTCGGATCATCTTTTTTAGATGAATTACATGCATTGAATATAAGCAGACCCGCTGCTAAAAAACCTAGAATTTTTATTTTTTTCATTGTAAATTGTTTAATTGTATATGTTGATTGCGAAATCGTAAAACCGTTTTTAAGCTTTGCGATTTTACCATTTATCTGTGATCAAATTTTTTGGCCAATCTGTCCCCCGAAAATTGAATGATAAAAACCAGAGTTACGAGTAAAATCAGAACCAGGTTCATGATCACCGCATCATACCCGATGTATCCGTACTGGTACCCGATCTGTCCCAATCCTCCGGCTCCGACAGCTCCACCCATCGCAGAATAACCAACTAAGGTAATAAGCGTAATAGTTGCATTATTGATGAGTGACGGAAGTGCTTCCGGAAGCAAAACTTTGTTAATGATCTGAAAAGGGGAAGCTCCTAAAGCTCTTGCCGTTTCAATTAACCCATGAGGAACTTCCAGCAAAGAGTTTTCAACCAGCCTTGCAATGAAAGGAGCAGCACCAATGCTTAATGGCACCAAAGCCGCATTCACCCCGATGGAAGTCCCCACCAAAGCCCTTGTAAACGGGATCATCCAAACGATCAGAATAATAAAAGGAATGGAACGGAAGATATTCACCAAAACCGATAAGATTTTGTTATAATAAATATTTTCCAACAGTTGTCCTTTTCTTGTTAAAAAAAGGAAAATGCCCACCGGCAAACCTAAAACGAATCCAAAAAATCCTGAAACAAACGTCATATAAACCGTCTCCCAAACTCCTTTCGACAAAAGCGAAATTACCGTATCATTAAGCATATCCTCTTACTGTATTTTGAATTTTATTCTGGTTGAAATAATAGATCGCTTTCTGATTTTCCTCGGTTTTACCCTGTAACTGCAATAAAAGTTTACCAAAGTTTGAGTTACCAAGGTATTCCACATCGGCTTTCAGAAGTTTGTATGGGATCTTGTATTCTTCATAAATGGTGGAAAGAAGCTCTTCGACACTTACTTTTTCATTGAGCTCTATTTCAACAAGCGGAAATAATCCTTCCTGTGGTTCTTTTTGTATTTTTTTATTCAATTCCTGAGGTATAGTCATGATGTCTGTATTTATAAATTGTCTGATGACAGGGTTTTCCTTATCCGAAATAATCTCACTCAGCGTTCCTTTGGCAATGAGTTTTCCTTTATCAATTACTGCTACGTGATTACAAATGGCTTTGATGACTTCCATTTCGTGGGTGATCAGCAGAATGGTGATTCCCAACCGTTGATTGATATCTCTTAACAACTGTAAAATCGATTGTGTCGTCGCAGGATCCAGGGCACTCGTAGCTTCATCACAAAGCAGGAGATAAGGATCGTTGGCTAATGCCCTTGCAATGGCAACTCTCTGTTTCTGTCCTCCCGAAAGGCTTTTGGGATAATCATGGGCTTTATCTTCTAAACCCACAATCTTTAAAAGTTCATTGATTTTTTCCCTGATCTGATCTTTATTGACATGATCCAGCTCTAAAGGAAGAGCCACATTTTCAAAAACCGTTCTGGAAGAAAGCAGGTTGAAATGCTGGAAAATCATCCCGATTTTTTTACGTTCTCTGGCCAGTTGCTTTGAACTTAACCGGGTAAAATCTTTATCATTGATGATAATCTGTCCCTGATCAGGCTTTTCCAGCAGATTGACCGTTCGGATCAAAGTACTTTTTCCGGCTCCCGAAAACCCGATAATTCCTACGATATCCCCTTGTTCTACATTCAGGCTTACATCATCGAGAGCTTTGAATGACTGCTTTTTCTGATGAAATGTTTTTGAAATATTTTTAATTTCTATCATAATCTTGATTACATTATATAGCTTGATAAGGCTTATTGATTTTATTGAAATGTCTTACCACTCTTCTTATTTTTACTTTAGACCGTTTGGAAAGTCTTACGTATTTGGTGATATTCTTGAGGAGCACTCCGGTCAGAATAATAGATAATCCATAGAATTGATTTCCATTGATCGTTTGATTCGCAATAGCCCAACCCGCAATGACAGTTACAATCGGGTTAATATAAGTATGCGTGCTCACCAATGCCGCCGGTTTTACGGATAACAGCCATATATAAGACAAATATGCTATAATGGATCCGAATACAACCAGGAACAACAATCCCGACCATGCAGACAATGGAACTTTTGTGATGGAAAAACCAGTCCACTCATTGCGGAAAGCAGCAATAATAAAAGAAGCTATACCTGCAACGATGAGCTGTTGGGCAATATTCATAAACGTTGAATGATTCGCCGGATTTTTCTTAGAATATAAAGAACCCAGAACCCATGCAACAGAGCTTAATGCCAGTACAATAAACGCTGTTATTCTTAATGTGCTGTTAGCAGTTACATGAGAATGCGGGCTGATGCTTCCGTTCAGAAATAAGATCAACCCGATAAAACCTATCACAAGACCAATGGGAATGAATTTATCCGAGAAATAATATTTCCAGTTCTTTTTATCGATGGCAATGAACCAGAAAGGTCCTGTTGCAATCGCAATCGCAGCTTCGGAAGCGGTTACATATTGTTCACCCCATGCAACAAGCCCGGTTCCTCCGGTAAGGATAAGGATTCCTGTGATCCCGTTCTTTTTCCAGTTGAGCAGGGAACTTGCCTTTTCTCCTTTAAAAAGTAAATAGCCTAATATCAATATTCCGGCAATAAAAAACCGGAATCCGGAAAGAATAAAAGGAGGAAAGCCCTTCAATCCGAATGAAATGGCAAGAAAGGTAATTCCCCAGATCACATATATGTTAGTAAAAGCTACAGGTATCAACCATTTATTTTGTAAAGTATTCATTGTTGTATTTTTTTAATGTTGTGTAATAAAAAAAGGCCCTACAACGTGGTAGAGCCTTGAAAATATGTCATAAAAGTAAGGTTAACCACAAAAATATCCGTGCATAGACATGCTGCAATACATCATCATTGTCATGTTGATGTGTCTCTTAGTGCATTTATTTATATTTACAGATATTGCTTTCATTATTTCGTTTCCTGAATACGGTTGCAAATATAAAACATATATTTTTATTAGTCTACTAAAAATATAGACTTTCTGAAATATTAATAAAAATTAATATATAAATGTTTGATTTTCAGTGTTTTTATTTTTCATGTTGTATTGAAATAAATTTTGTATACCAAATTATTTTAAATATTTCCCCTCGAAAAAGTCAAAAAAAATCCCGAATTTTGCTCCCCTTTCCATAACGACGAATATTCATGAAGCTTTGTATTGCCGAAAAACCCAGTGTTGCCAGAGATATTGCCAAAGTGTTGGGCGCTACCACGCCTAAGCAGGGCTATATGGAAGGAAACGGCTATTGTGTGACATGGACGTTCGGCCATCTTTGTACGTTAAAAGAACCCCACGATTATGGTCCGGAATTGAAATCCTGGAGCTTAATTTTTCTCCCCATCATTCCTAAAAACTTTGGCATCAAGCTTATCCCGAATAAAGGAGTGGAAAATCAATTTAAAGTAATAGAAAGATTAGTGGAAGAATGTGATGAGGTGATTAACTGCGGGGATGCCGGACAGGAAGGAGAACTTATCCAAAGATGGGTATTGCAGAAAGCGAAATGCAATAAACCCGTTCATCGTTTATGGATTTCCTCTCTTACGGAAGAAGCCATTAAAGAGGGTTTTGCCAGCTTGAAACCGGCCGAAGATTATAAAAATCTTTACTTAGCAGGAAATGCGAGAGCGATAGGAGACTGGTTATTGGGAATCAATGCCACAAGGTTATTTACCAAAAAGTTTGGCGGAAATAAAGCGGTTCTATCCATCGGAAGAGTACAGACGCCTACGTTGGCGATGCTGGTGCAGCGTCAAAAGGAAATAGACAGTTTTACGGTAGAAGAATACTGGGAACTGAAAACCAAATACCGAGACGTAATTTTCAATGCGGCAATTGACCGTCTGAAAACGCCGGACCGGGCAGAAAAAGGACTGGAATATCTTAAACAAAATCCATTTGAGATTGTTTCGTTTGAAATCAAAGAAGGAAAAGAGAAAAATCCAAGATTATTTGATTTGACGGGTCTTCAGGTGGAAGCCAATAAAAAATACGGGTATTCTGCGGAAAACACCCTGAATTATATTCAAAGTCTTTATGAGAAAAAGCACGTTACGTATCCGCGTGTAGACACCACATACTTATCCGAAAGCCTTTATCCGAAAGTAGGCGGCATTCTGAGAAGCATGACGTTTTATCAGGAACTGGTAATACCATTACTGGAGCAGCCGATTCCCAAGTCAAAAGCTGTTTTTGATGATTCCAAAGTGACGGATCACCACGCCATTATTCCAACTGAAATTCCGCCATCAAGAAACCTGAGCAAAGAAGAAAAGCTGATCTATGATCTCGTTGCCAAACGTTTCATTTCCGTTTTCTATCCGGAATGTAAAATCTCCAATACTTTAGTAGAAGCAAAAGTAGGAACCATTCCATTTAAAACAAGTGGAAAACAGATCCTGGAACCGGGATGGAGAGTGGTATATTCAAAAGACGCCAAAGAAGAACCGCAAGATAAGGATAAAGATAAAGAAGAGGAACAAACCATTCCTGAATTCACAGTAGGAGAAACGGGACCACATGAACCAATGATTCACCAGGGAAAAACCTCACCTCCGAAACCTTATACGGAAGCAACCCTTCTGAGAGCGATGGAAACCGCAGGAAAACAGGTAGAAGATGAAGAACTCCGGGAATTATTGAAAAACAATGGAATCGGAAGACCTTCAACTCGCGCAAATATTATTGAAACCCTTTTCAAACGGAAATATATTGAGAAGAAAAGGAAAAATCTCTATGCAACCCAAACCGGAATTCAATTGATTGATACTATTGAAGATGAACTCTTAAAAAGCCCTGAACTGACAGGAGAATGGGAATCCAAACTTCGTAAGATCGAAAAAGGAGAGTATGAAGCCAACCAATTTAAGGAAGAACTGATCCAGATGGTAACAGAACTTACCCGGAAAGTGGTGGACGGAAAAGGAAAAGTGATCACTTTGCAGGAAGAACCTGAGGTGAAAGAAAAGAAAAAGAAAGAGCCGGCCCCGAAAAAAGAGCTTCCGTCCTGGGAAGAAACAAAATGCCCGAAATGTAAAGAACACTATTTGATCAAAGGAAAAACCGCTGTCGGATGTTCCGATTATAAAAATTGTAACTTCAAAGTACCCTTTGAAATATTCGGTAAAAAATTATCTGAAAAACAGCTCTTGGATCTGGTTTTGAAAGGAAAAACATCAAAGCTGAAAGGTTTTACAGCTCATCCGGAAAATATAACCGAAGGAGCATTATTGTTATCCGGTGATTTTATGGTTCAGCTTAATTAGATAAATGATCATATTATTCATCTAAAATTTAAAATCTAAAATTGATAATCCTCTTTGTCAGGCTAAGCAAGCCAAAACATCTCAGAACATTCATTACCTTTGTTTAAATAACAATCAATGACACCGGAAAAAAAGAAACTCATCACAGACAGCTTCAACCGTTCAGAGACATTACAATTCTACAAAGCAGAGCTTCTCGAAGTAGAAACCGATTTTATTTCCATGAAAATCCCGAAAATGGGCCTGATGACCAGAAAAGCAGGAATGTTCAACGGAGCGATGATCGCTTCCTTGGTGGATGTTTCTTCCGGTTATGCAGCCGTAAGTCATTATGAAGAAGATTGCTATGTGGTGACGGTAGAATTGAAAGTCAATTATTTACGCCCTGCCATTGGCGATGCTTTGGTTTCAAAATCATATGTCATTAAAGGCGGTGCAAAAATCAGTGTGGTGAGAACGGAAATTTACACGGTTAATAAAGAAAATACTTCTGAAAATCATGTAGCGACGTCATTGGTAACCATGATGAAAATAAAGTAATACATTTTGACAGACGAGAGCTTGCTCATATTATGGAATAGCTTTTGTACAAAGATTATGATAAACATTAAAAATTAAACTATGAATATTATTATTCGTTTATTTATTACTTCAATAGTGGCTTATCTTTTAACTAAGATATTACCGGGAGTTCAATTTGAAGGTTTTACTTCTGCCATTATTTTTGCCATTGTTTTAGGGTTGTTAAACCTTATCGTTAAACCGATTCTTAGTCTTTTCGGGCTTCCGCTTACCATTATTACATTGGGATTATTTGCATTGGTCATCAATGCCGTGATTATTTTAATGGCAGATTATTTTATAGACAGTATGGTAGTAGATGGTTTCTGGTGGGCATTTATTTTTAGTATTGCGCTTTCTATTATTACCTCTCTGGTTAATTCTTTTGTTTCGGATGAAGATTAATCTGAACAATTTATAATAAAATTAAGATCGTCGGTTATGGGCCGGCGATTTTTTATTTATCATTATGAATCCACATATTTTAAACTTTTGTGATTAATCATAACAAACTAAATGTTAATTTTTTCGCTCCATTTTATTTTAATAATTAACTTTGGCAATCTTTGAAATTAAACAGGAATGGATGGAATCAAAATGAGATTCGACAATCCTTTAAAACGAATATTTATATATGAAACTTAAGTACAGTCTGCTTGCTTTGGCAGCTCCGCTTTTAATGAATGCACAACAGTTAATGACGCCTGAAATTCTTTGGACTTTGAAAAAAGTGGGAGTACAGGCAGTTTCTCCGGATCAATCTTCCCTGATCTATAAAGTAGGACAGGTAGATTTAAAAACAGAAAAGACCAAAAACGAGAATTATTTCCTTAACATCCTGAACAACCAGTCTTCTAAAATTGATTTGGGTAAGAAAACGCTTATTCAATGGGATAAAAATGGAATCTATGCTCAGGAAGGCGACAAAATTTACGTTTCTAAAGACAGTGGAAAGACCTGGACGGAATTTTATGCCATAGGAGAAGTTGACAACGTTGTAATTTCCCCGGATGGAAAAAAGATTGCTTTCAGTAAGCAGGTGTTGGTAGAAAAGTTAATGGGGAAGGATAAATATAATGACACTCCGAAAACAACCGCTCAGATTTATACGGATCTGAACCACAGACATTGGGATTACTTTAATGAAGGGAAATACAACCATGTATTTGTTGTGAATGTTTCCGATAAAGTAGAATCAGCAAAAGATTTGCTTGAAGGTAAAACCTGGGATTCTCCGCAAAGGCCGTTCGGTGGAGCGGAAGATTTTATCTGGAGTCCGGATTCCACCCAGCTTTTATATGTAACGAAGCCGAAAAGCGGGAAAGAATATGCGATAAGCACCAATACGGATATTTTTGCTTATGATTTAGCTTCGGGAATTACAAAGAATTTAACGGAATCTAATAAAGGATACGACGTTAATCCAAAATTCAGTCCGGATGGAAAATCCCTGGTTTGGCAGAGCATGGAAAGAGACGGATATGAAGCAGATAAAAATGATGTTAAATTATTAGACTGGAAATCCGGGAAAACGGTGAATCTTACTAAAGGTTGGGATGAAAGCGTAACGGGAGACGTATTCTGGAGCGGAGATTCCAAAATGGTGTATTTTACTGCAGCATTCAGAGGAACAAAACAACTTTTCTCTGTAGATCCTAAATCATCAAAAGTTCAGCAAATTACTAAAGGTGACTTTGATGTGAACGAAATTTTTGCAGATAACAAAAATTCATTGTTAGTAGGAAGAACGGACATCAACCACGCAACGGAACTATTCTCTGTCAGCCTTAAAAATGGAGAAATGAAACAGGTTACCGAAGCTAATAAAGATACCTACGGTAAGTTAGCGCAAGGAAAAACCGAACTTAAAATGGTAAAAACAACGGACGGAAAAGAAATGGGAGTATGGTTCCATTATCCCCCTAATTTTGATCCGAATAAAAAATATCCGACCTTATTATATTGTCAGGGAGGTCCGCAATCAGGACTAACACAATATTTCAGTACAAGGTGGAATTTTGCTTTGATGGCGGCCAACGGATACATCGTAGTGGCTCCAAACCGTAGAGGAATGCCGGGTTGGGGAACCAAATGGAATGAAGATATTTCCAAAGACTGGGGCGGACAGTCAATGAAAGATTACTTAGCCGCTGCAGATTATGCAAAAACATTACCCTATGTGGACGGAGACAGAATGGCGGCAGTAGGAGCAAGTTATGGTGGTTACAGCGTATTTATGCTGGCAGGAATTCACAACAACAGATTTAAGACTTTCATTGCGCACGATGGATTATTTGATATGAAATCATGGTATCTGACTACAGAAGAACTCTGGTTTGCCAACTGGGATTTAGGTTCTCCTTGGGAAAAGCCATTGCCAAAAGCATACACAGATTTCAATCCAAGCAATTTTATTGCTCAATGGAACAAGCCAATTATGATCATTCAGGGCGGAATAGATTTCAGGGTTCCTTATGAGCAGGGGCAGGAAGCTTTCCAGGCGGCCAAATTAAAAGGATTAAAAACAAAATTCCTATACTTCCCGAACGAAAATCACTGGGTACTTCATCCGCAGAACGGATTGGTATGGCAGAGAGAATTCTTTGAGTGGTTAAAAGAAACATTGTAAAAATTCCCCTCCTTTGGAGGGGTGTCAAAAATTTTCATGAATTTTTGACGGGGTGGTTTTCACTCTACAATCTGATATAGAAACGGGCTTTAGCCCGTTTTTTGTTTCCAACAGTCGAAGGTTTATCCAAAATTTATATATTTGAGCCATGCAGAACAGAATTTCTTCATTTCCACCTATTATTGATGAAGCTTCCAAAATATTGATTCTCGGATCGATTCCCGGGGTGAAATCATTGGAAAAGCAACAGTATTATGCTCACCCGCAAAACGCATTCTGGAAAATCATTTTTACATTATTCAGAGAGGAATTCACGAGAGATTATGATGAAAAAATCAGGATATTGAAAAAACATCATATAGCGCTTTGGGATGTTATAGATTCCTGTGAAAGAAAAGGCAGTTTAGATTCTGAGATCAGAAATGAAGAAGCCAATCAGATTGCAGAACTTTTAGAACAGCATCCTCATATTCAGGCGATATTCTGCAATGGTGGAAAATCATATAAAAACCTGCAAAAGATCTTGGGAAAAAATTTCAGAATTCCTATAGTTTTATTGCCTTCAACCAGCCCGCTTCACACCGTTTCGTTGGAAAAGAAATTGGAAAGCTGGAGCAGTATTTTAAATTTCCTCTAAATATGCTCTCAACCCTTTCAAAAGCTGAAGCTGATTTTTGGTTCTGTGCAGGTTGTGCTCAGGATAAGTGACAGAATAATAGATGTTTCCATTCAAATAGTCGGTTAAAAAACGCACTGCCTGAATATAAATAACAACCTGTGCGGCGTAATCCAGATTTTCATATTCTTCGGGAGCCAGTTTGTCTTGCAAATGAAACAAAAAACCTTCTTTTACCGCTTTGAAAATTTCAGGATTAAAATTATTCCCGGCTATTACTTCATCCTCATTCGTTGTATTGGTGTACGATCGGATCATATCCCCAAAATCATAAAGTACCGTTGAAGTCATCACTGTATCCAGATCAATAACGGCAAGCGGAGAATGGTCCTGATGAAAAAGAATGTTACTGATCTTCGGATCAGCATGAATGATTCTTTTAGGAAGTAAATGGTTGTTCTGAAGATGAATCCACTTTTCCGGTAATGATAAAAGAGCATTCATGTATTGTATTTCATCTTTGGCTTTTTCTTTTACATCTGCGGAAGTATTTTCCAAAGCGTTGTTATAATCGGAAATTCTTTTTTCAAAATTGATGAAACCGGGTAAAGTATCTTTTATTTCAGGAAGAGGCTCCACATTAACGGTATTGAGAAAAAGGCTGAATGTTTTGGCCGCTTCATAAGCTATTTTTATAGACGGAACTTTAAGGAAAGTGATGCTGTTTTCCACAAAATCAAGCATTCTCCATACTTGTTGATCTGAACTCTTTACCAAAAATTCTTTTGACATTGAGGATACAGGATAGATAACCTGAAAAGGATAATGGCTGCTAAGTAATTTAT
>NZ_BAAFHL010000068.1:0-11052 GCF_042849955.1 Chryseobacterium barbadense | reverse complement strand
CTTTTATAGCAGAGATGAAAATAGAACCCGTTTCTGAACTGCAGTTTTTTCCTACGGCGGAAGGATTTTTTGATTATCAGAATAATAAGTACATTTACCAGTATAAAGATCATTTAGGCAATGTAAGGGTGAGTTTCCAGAAAGAAGGGACTGATATTCAGATTGTAGACAGTAATGATTATTATCCTTTTGGGATGAGCTTTATAAGAAATGCCGAAGAAGAGTCTTATTTTGGGGCAGGAAGTTATAAGAACTACAAGTACAACGGGAAGGAACTTCAGGAAAGTGGGATGTATGATTATGGAGCTAGATTCTATATGCCGGATATTGGAAGATGGGGCGTGATTGATCCATTAGCAGAAAAGATGACAAGACACAGTCCTTATAATTATGCATTTGATAATCCAATAAGATTTATTGATCCTGATGATAGAGAGCCTGTCAATGATTATATATTTAAGAACGGTCAATTGATTGGTGTTAATTTAAATGATAATGAGGATAGGTATTTTAATGTTGTTTCTAAAGACTCTTATTCTCATATAACAGAAATAGATGGCAAAACAGAATATTTACAAGAAGATAATAATCCTAATTATTCTATTGTGTCAGTTTACACTGAAATAGAAGGTGCTGTTGGTCATTCTGGATTGGGATATGACGGTAAAGTATTTAGTTTTTATCCTACCGATGAGAATAATTCAAGACAATTTGAAATGACTGAATGGTGGTTTACTCCGTTAGTTATGGACACCAAGTCTACTAGTAAATTTAGTGACAAATATCCTAATTCTAATGTGTTTTTCTTTAAGACTACTAATGAGCAAAAAGAAAATTTAGTATCAGCAGTTAATGATAGAGCGAATGAACTTAAAAAGAATCCTGAAAATTATGCTCTTCAATCAAATAACTGCACTACAAATGTGTGTTCTTTGTTACAAAAAAGTGGAATTAGTTCTGTGGACGTTGCTAGACCTGGAAGATTAGATACAAAAATGAAAGAATCAAATGCTATAGGCAGTTTTATTAGACAGAGACCTCTAATTAATATTAATCGTTCTGCACCTTTAGGTAGAAAGCTTTATGAAGAAAATGAATAGAATTCACATATTTTATAATTATAATTTAAAAAAATGAAAATAATTAAAATACTTACTTATATCTCTTTCATATTGATATTGTCCCTAATTATAGATTTAACAGTGTTTAGAATTAATACTATGCCTAAACTAACTGAAATTAATCATGAAGATTTTATAGTGGAAGCAAATAATATAAAAGATTTGAATCTAGCTAAAGCAGAATTAAAGAAATGGATTAATAGTGAGTATAATATTGTAGAAAAACAAAATAATCTCTATATAAAATACTTATATATTGCTGTTATTTTATTATTGATAGAATTCTTTAAATTAATTTTTAATAGAAAAAAAAACATGTAAGTTATCATAGGAAAGTCGAAAACTTCGTATGAAACAAAACCACCATAATGCAATTGCAGAAATGTGAGTGGGATTGTATAATTACAAGTACAATGGAAAGGAGCTACAGGAAAGTGGGATGTATGATTATGGCGCAAGGTTCTACATGCCGGATATTGCAAGATGGGGTGTTGTGGATCCATTAGCTGAGAAGATGACAAGACATAGTCCATATAACTACGCTTTTAATAATCCTATTAGTTTTATTGACCCTGATGGAAGATTTGCAATTCCGCCAGATGACTATATAGATGCTAATGGAAGATATTTAGGAAGTGATGGGGCAACTACAAAAAATGTGAGAGTAATAAATCGAACTGATTGGAATAGTATAACTTCTGAAAAGGGAGGATCTATATCAGCAGAAGCAACAAAATCTTTATAAGCAGTTAGCTCTATTGTTACAGTAAATACAAGTCAAATTTAGTACAGATATAAATAATGCTAATAATGAAACGATTGCTGATCAAACAAAAGAAAGACAGGTGCTTGTAGGAATTGAAGTCGCAAGAGGAGATATCCCCAGTGCACAAGTTACATCTGTAAGAGGAAGTGATGGTACAGATGGAGAAGCAGTATTAGGTATCGATACTCGTACAGACAAAGAAGGAAATATCATGAAGCGAACGTTTAGTGGAACTAATTTAATCGCCTTAACTCAAATTCATACACATAATATACGACAAGAGGAAGGTTACAAGAATATTCCGGGAACGTCTGACAAAGATAAAAATACGGCTAGTTCTAGTTCTGGTTTTAATATACCAATACATGCTATTGATTCTTACACAGGAGCTAATGCAAATGGTAATGCAATTCATAGAGTATTGCCTAATGGAAAAGAAAATCGAAATATTGGAACAACAATTAATCAGAATATAGGACAAGACGCATTAAAAATGTTTATTGATAGACAAAAAAATCCATAATGAAAAAATTCATATTAATATTATTCGGCTTTTTATTGTGTAATTGTTCTGCACAAAAGAAGCAATCAGAAATTGTATATTTTTTACCATCATCAGTCAAAGATATTCTTAGTAAAGAAATTCAGAAAAGAAAGATGGAAGGCAAAAATTTATATCTAGTTTTAGATAAAGGGAACGAAAATACTTATGTGTTATATTTAAATAACATTTCAGAATCCACAGAAAAATTTTGGATAGAACATAGTAATAGATCAGTTTTTTTAAATGGTGAATTAATTCCTTTTTATTTTTATATGGATGAATTTTTCTCTTATCCAGAAAATGGAAAAAGCGTATTAAAAAAGCTTGGAACTGAAGAAGGTATTAGAAAAGTTATTATTAATAGAGAGAATGCTTTTCAAATAAATTTCAATTCAAGTGGAGAAATTATAAAGTAAACTTTCACTACTAAGAAAATAACAAAAGCCACCAATTTAGTGGCTTTTGACTTATATGTCATTTATAAGTTCGTGTAAATTCAAAGGTTCTTTTGCTATTTTGACCATTTAGGAAATGTAAGAGTAAGCTATATGAATAATGGAACAGGAACAGAGATCATTGAGGAAAATAATTATTATCCATTTGGATTGAAGTATGAAGGATATAACCAGTTTGCAGGAAATCCGGCATATAAATACAAGTACAACGGAAAGGAGCTACAGGAAAGTGGAATGTTTGATTATGGAGCAAGATTTTATATGCCGGATATTGGTAGATGGGGCGTCGTGGATCCGTTGGCGGAGAAGCATCCTGACTTAAATCCTATGATGTATGCTGCAAATAATCCAGTTAGATTTATAGATCCTGATGGAAGAGATTGGGGCTTAAGAATTGATCATAAAAACAAAACGATCACTATAGAAGGCAATTATTATTATCAGAATCAAGATAGTTATGATAAAAATAAAAGTGCTTTAGCTGCGTGGAATAAATTAGCGGCTACTTATACGTCAGGTGATGGTATAGAATATGCGGTAAGTTTTGACTTAAAGGGCAGTGTTGCAGCTGAAGGGCAAAAAGTAGATGAATTGGCAGCAGCAGACCCAATTGGAAATTCAGTAAAAGAGCTATCGGATACGGGATATAATAATTGGTTTAGTGCAATAGCGGGAGCCGATACAGCTGAAAAGCATGCTAATAATCAGGGAGGTGGAGGAACAAAAGCAGGAAAATATATTGCTAATAAAAGTTCTGTTGCAAACGATAAAACAAGAGCTCATGAAATGGGACATACACTTGGACAAGGTGAAAATGATGGTGGCGTAATGAATTATGCGGACAGTTATGATAAAATGTCCAATCCTAACTACTCTAATACAAAATCAATTTTCAATGATGTGTATAAGAAAGTGAAATCTGGTCATAATTTAAATACTGATGGTTCATCTGTAACCGGAACAGTTGGAAAATCACAGTTTAGAATAATTGTTACAGGTGATTATTCTGGAAAAGGAAATTTTTTAAAACAAAAAAGCCTAAAAGAAAAAAAATGAGTTATAGAATTTTTTGTATTTTGCTGGTATTTAGTTCGCTTTTTTATTCAGCACAAGATATAGAAGTAATTGAAGTTACTTATGAAAATCATATTAGCTATCTGAATTTTCATAATAAAAAAACGGTAAGTCATGATGAAATAGATACATCGAAAAATCTATCTTTAATTACAAACAACATTCCGAATTTTAAGGATTTAAAAAAATGTAATAATAAAAATTGTTATACAATTTCTATCAATGATACTATAGTAAGTAGTGATTTTATTTTACCCCGTAACCTAAATATAAAGGATAAGTTAAATAATGTAAAACCTTATATGAAGGATTATCTAAATAACCTTGTTACTAATCAAAAAGTATTAAAGAAAAAGTCAGGTTATATATTATATCAAAATGATCTTAAGAATGTGATCCTTATTGGTCTAAAAATGACAAAATCTTACTATAATATGCATACAGCTAATTTAAAATTATGTGGTAATCCTAATGATAAAATAGTCGTATATAGATTTTTAAATGGAAATGATGAATATGAAATTGAACATGGATCATTATGATGTTATTTATAAATGATGTATTAAAGCTACTCAGTAGCTTTAAAATTACAAGTACAACGGAAGGAACTTCAGGAGACAGGAATGTATGATTATGGAGCAAGGTTTTACATGCCGGATATAGGAAGATGGGGCGTCGTAGATCCATTGGCGGAGAAAATGACAAGACATAGTCCTTACAACTATGCGTTTAACAATCCTTTAAGGTACATTGATCCGGACGGAAGAGCGCCTTTAGGTGATTTCTTTAGTAGTTCGGGAAGATATTTAGGTAATGATGGAAAAATATATATTAGTCAAGGCAATAAAAGTAATTATTTAACGGCAAGTAAACAGGAAGTTGTTGGTGGATTAGCTACTTTAAGTGCTATTTCTGGATCATTAAATAGAACAAACTCTCCTTCAAATCACCGAATTAGTCCAGATTCTCAAGGTGGTTTTCACGAAGTTAGAGCAGATATTGACTTGACAGGCCATAGGATTACATATACAGAGGGAGGCAAAACTTCAATAAGTGGTGGTGTTGCTAGCGCACAAGTTAGTGGTTTTGATGTTGCGACTCAGCATGGTGTCGGAAATAAAATAAAATCCGACATTGTAGGACACACTCATCCTACCGCAACTACCGTAGAAAGTACCAGTAAAGCAGGAGACTTTAAAGTTTACACTTTGGTTGCTACAGAACCTTCTGCCGCAGATCTTGCTGACTTTGGTACCCGTGATACGAGTTATATTGCAGGTAACTTGGAAAGAAACCCAGTCAAGGTAAATTCTGATGGATCCTTTGTAGATCCAAATAATAAACAAGGTGCTGTATTTTATGACAGAACCGGAAATGAAACTATGAGAATTGAATTATCAACAGTTAACAAAATATTATCTAATTATGAAGACGGTAAAATTAAACCTTAACAAAATAATAGTTTTACTAATATTTTTTGTATCATCTACAATTTATAGTCAAAAAGTTAATTTGATTATTCTTATTAATAATGAAATTATCACAAGTCCTATAAGTTTGGAATTTTATAATAAAACGTTGGCTAATAAATATGAATATTCTTACTCTCCAGGAAAAGAAATCGACATTAATATTAGTGATATTTTCAAAGAAGATATGATATTGCGATTTAATGCATATGGTGATAAAGAATATCCAACTAAACGCTACAGTTATAATATACTTCTTCAGACAGGTCTGTTTCAGGATACATCTTTTCTAATAATAAAAATTTACAATTTAGATAAAAAAGAATACAAAAAAAAATACTGCAAATCAAAAGACACTTATGTAGTAGACTTTCATAAGAGTGGTCTTCATATTGATACTGGAATCTGTAAATGAAATAGATAATTTTCCTTCATGGTAGTGTTTCAAATATGTTGGGCTTATTTATTGAATAAACGTTATGAGTTGAAGAAGAATGTACCAACAACTGTAGTCGAAAATGAAAATATTTCACCTTTTAATAGAGATTAATATGAAAAAACTAATTGTGTTTTTAATCTTGTCGATATTTTGTCAATGTCAGCAAAGGCATCAGTTAATATTACATAAGGAGGATGTAAATCCTAAGTTAACTGATTTACAAAAAAAACTTGATATTAATGGGAAACTTTATCAATATATTTTTTGAAAGCCATTATGAAAATGATGATATTTCTATCAATTGTGATGGTACTATGGTTTATAAAAAATCTATATCCACAGACCACACAATTAATTTAGCAGGTTATCACTTACAGAAATCTAGTTGTAATGAATTAGATATTGGCATTGGAAATGAGAAATATAATTTAAGTAGAAATATAATTGGAAAATATAAATATTTGTACATTAAAAAAGAAAAGAATATAGTTTTTACTCTTTCACATGCTCCAAGAACTTATTATTAACAGGATAATGGAGTTACAACCTTTTTTTGAGACAAAACGTTTCTCCTTCTTATACTATTAAGTTTGAATATTAAAAAAACTAGGGTATTAATTTTAATACCTTAGTTTAAATATTTTTTTCAAATATTTAATTGCTCCTGAAATTGTAGATGCCAATGATTACTATCCTTTTGGAATGAATCATTTGAATAGTGGCAATGCCTTCTTTGGAACAGGAAGTTATAAGAATTACAAGTACAACGGAAAGGAACTGCAAGAGTCTGGAATGTATGATTATGGAGCGAGATTCTATATGCCTGACTTGGGAAGATGGGGAGTACATGACCCTTTAAGTGAATTGCAGTTTGCTTATAGCCCATATTCTTATGTTTATGGAAACCCAATAAGGTTTAATGATCCGACAGGAATGATTGGAGAATGCGATAAATGTCCAAAAGATATTGAACCTAATAAGCCAGGAGGAGTTAATAATCCAATACTTATCCCCGAAGTAGTTATCCAAGCTCCGTTAAAACCGAGTTCTCTTTCATTTATGGGAATTAGCAATATGAATGCTTTCCATAATTCTCAGGATAGATTAGCTTCCGCTATTAATAATAGTAAAGCTGCCTTAGCTACTGAAAAATTTGAGGAGAATCTTGCACAAGGAATTGGAACTTTTATGACAGGAGGAAGTAATCTTTTAGCTTCAGCTGGGTGGACTGCCCTTGACACTTATGTGAGTTATCAGGATGAAGAAACTCAAAATGCTGTTGGAGCAGTACAATTAATGGCAGTGTTTGTTCAACTTAGGAAAGGAAATGTAAGCGGAATAAAAAAGTTAGCAGATGATATTATTGAAGAAGGATTTTCGTTAAATGCACATGGAGAATTGACTAATGGAGTGTATACTGTTGCACAAGAGGCTATGAAGAAGCACATTTTTGGAGGAATCGCAGGGAAAAGTCTCTTTTATTCAACAATAGACGCAAATGTTGCAGAATGTATATAGGAATTCTAGAGGGTATATCCACGGTTCTCCGGGAACAATGAGATAATTTAAATCATGGAAAATGTAACAGAAAAAATAAAAAGAGCTTTATTGCATAATGGAAATTGGAAATTTTCAGACTTTTATTCAATAATTGATTTATTAAAAAATACAAATATTAATATTTCATTTTGGGAAAATGAAGAAAATTGGGCGACTCTAATTAGTGATAGCAATGTTGTGGGATATTTATGGAAAGAGCACCCGCTATTAATTATTGAACCTTGCTATTTGAATAATATCAACTTGGCAAATTATTCTTTTCTTAATATAATTACTACTCCAAACCTAAATGCTCAAAATTTAAAATTAGATGATAATTTATTGAATGATTACTTGATATCTAATATTGATCATGATAAGTTTTCTGCTAATGACCTGTGGTTTTTTACTAATAGTATTTAAACTACAGAACAATAGATGTAGATATTATAGTGGCTTGAATATTTTGGAGTTGCTACTTTTTTTTAGAACAAAAAGAAATATTCTTCTTATGCTTCTAAGAGAGAGAATTTTTATAAATGATTAGGTTGCTGTAACTAGCAACCTAATTATAAAAAGTAGCTATACAGATTATTTAGGAAACGTTAGGGTAAGTTACCAGAGAGAAGGTTTAGATCCACAGGTGGAGTTGCTACCTTGGTAGGACAAGATTCTTATACTTTTTAATTTTAATATATGAAAAAAGTTAGAAAATATTATAAGGATTACAAAGGAAATTACAACATATCCAATAGCACCATGAGTCATCTTGTACTAAAAAAAGGGGAACAACTAAAAAAAGGTATTGAGTTAAATAAAAATAATTTAACTACTCGTTCCCCCGCTACCGCACGATTGTATCGTGTGGTGGATAAAAATAAGCCAGTTACAGAAGCATCATTGCAGATTTTTAAAGTTAATGGAAAAGGTGGTCTTCCAAAGGATGCCTCTAACCTAGAGATGATATGGCATGATCATCCCGATGTGTTGGTTAATAATATTACTTCAAGGCAACTTGGTGAGGCCACTCCTTCAGACTCTGATGTTAATGTTCAAGGCATTTTAGAAGAAAGGGGATATACCGGAAATGTTATTACCGTGGGAATTCACAGTAATAGTGTATCATATTACAATAGTAAAGGAAGTATTATAAATGTAAACTTTGACGATTGGAAAAATGCTGGTATAAAAGCTACAATGAATTATTTACAACCAATTATCAATAATATAAATTCAAAATAAAATGAAAAAAATATTTTTTTTAATCTCCATAATACAATTGTTTTCTTGTCAAAGTATGAAAAATTCAAATGATTATTTATCCTCAAACAAGAAATTTTATAATTCATTTTATAATACAAATGGAAATGTATTTATGCTAAGTTCTCCTAATGGCGCATTATCCTCTTATATATGGAGTTATCATAATAATGCTATTGACGTATATAGTTTTAGTCGAGGAAAAATACAATCAAAGAAATCTCACAAAATTGAAGGTCAGGATTTAAAATGGTTGCTCAATCCTTCTAAAGATGATATTGGTCTTGATGAATGTATTGCAATGGATGGTTTTACATTAATGTTTAAGGTTAAAAATAATGAATCTTATGTGGAACGAAAATTTCCAATTAGTTTAGAATGCTTTAAAAATACTTCTTATGAAACCTCTTTTTTCAAAAATTTGGTTCAAGATATAAAATCCTATCAGATAGGATGGAAAGAAGTAAAGTAAATAACCAATAGGAGTCACCAAATTTGGTGACTCCTATTGTATTTATTAAAAAAGTTGAAGAAATTCTTATTATCCGTTTGGATTGAAGCATGAAGGATATAACCAGTTTACAGGAAATCCAGCTTATCAGTACAAGTACAACGGAAAGGAACTGCAAGAGTCTGGAATGTATGATTATGGGGCAAGGTTCTATATGCCGGATTTAGGACGTTGGGGTGTGATTGACCCTCTTGCTGAGAGATATATTAAGGCAAGTCCATATCATTACGCATTTAATAATCCAGTATTTTTTAAGGATCCTAATGGAAAGCAGATTGTTATTTATTATGATGATGAAAGTGGAAAAAAACAGCAGTACACATATTCATATTCTTCTAAAAGAGAAAGCACAGGAAATGAGTTTTTAGACAATGCAATATTAGCATTAGATGAATTATATAAAAGTGATGCAATGAATATAGATACAGACGGAGATGGTACTAAAGATGTCAATATGATGCAGAAGTTAATTGATCACAAAAAAACACTCGGAGTAGTTCAAAGTGATTATTCATCCGAATTTACTTTTGGAATGGGATATGATAAAAAGAGTGATAAATGGGATGGGGGTTTATTTCAAATAGGAAGAATAAGATTTAATGATAAAAAAGGAATTTTATTTAATAATGATAGCTCAGAAGGGCTTGTAGAGAGATATGAAAATGGTAAACTTATTAAAGGAGATAAAGTAAATTCTCCCACTTCAATATTGGGTCATGAAATGGTACATTTTTATAATTATATTTTTGATAATGCTAATTGGTTTCAAAGACGTAAACAAGATTCTGATAAGTTAGGTTTTAAAAATCAAGAAGAATATAAGACTACAATCTTATCAAACCAAATAAATGAAGCACTTAATGAATCTCAGAGAACTGTTTATGAGGGAATATATGTACCCGTAAAAAATGTTAAAAGCCATGAAATTCAAAAATAATTTTTTATTATTTTTTCTTTTGACACTTCTATCTAGTTGCATAGAAAGGAAAAATTTAAATAGTAAAGAGAAAATAATTCTTTTTAAGCAAGTCAATGAATCTACTGATTTAGAGGTAGATTTTAATATAAAAAGATTTTGGCAAGTAAATTTTGAGGACAAAACTTTTATAACACAGGATTTTATGTCTTCAAGCTTTGATAGAATTTTAGATTCTCTAAATGTTTTAACATATGTAAATAATAAAAAACCACAGTTCAATGATTATGTTGAATATGCATTTGTAAAATATAAGAGCAATAAGAATAATGATACAATTTACTTTGATGGTCGCTCAAAATGGTGGGTAATACAAGAGGGAAAAGTAAAACAGTATAAAGACGTGAAAGAAAAAATGAAGAATAGATTACAATATATTTATCCCATTTTTAGAGATTGCTCTCCAGCAACCTTGAATCCAAATAATTTATAATTAATCCATTCAGACTTATAAAAATTAATCCGTTGTTACAGACTTGTAGTCCGTGAGTAAATTAAGTATGAAGGGTACTTAATCCTTTATTGGGGGACAGCAAGAATATAATTATACAGATCATTTAGGAAATGTAAGGCTAAGCTATGCAGATTCTAGCCATGATGGGTGGTTCAGAAAAACGGATGTCAATATTCAGCATTATGAGAATCTGGGAAATGGAGAAATATACTGTTATAATGACTGGATTCCCAGAGAAATTGTAGAAACCAATAATTATTATCCGTTTGGGTTGTTGCATAATTAAAAAAAAATCAAAACGCATATCAGTATAAGTACAACGGAAAAGAATTACAAGAGACGTGAATGTATGATTATGGGGCGAGGATGTATATGCCGGATATTGGTAGATGGGGAGTGGTTGATCCGCTGGCGGAGAAAATGACTCGTCATAGTCCATATAAC
>NZ_BAAFHL010000067.1:0-11059 GCF_042849955.1 Chryseobacterium barbadense | reverse complement strand
TCTTAATGAAGCATTGGATTTAAAAATTATTGATGCAAAAGTAGACCTTGAATACGGAATAAAAAATTCCGATCTCATCATCATTGCTATTCCCGTAGATGGGGCGAGAAAAATGCTTCCTGATGTTCTGGACTTGATTTCCGATGACCAGACAGTGATGGACGCAGGCTCTACCAAAGCAGGGATCGTCAATGCCGTTAAAAAACACCCGAAACGTCCCAGATTTGTAGCGTTTCACCCGATGTGGGGTACGGAGAATAGCGGACCGAAATCTGCGATTGCAGAGAGCTTCTCAGGAAAAGCGGGAGTCATTTGTAATAAAGAGGAATCCGCAGAAGACGCTTTGGATATGGTTGAAACAATCATTGAAAGTCTTGATATGCATAAGATTTATATGAATGCGGAAGATCATGATATTCATACCGCATATATTTCACATATTTCGCATATCACGTCTTATGCTTTAGCCAATACCGTTCTGGAAAAAGAGCGTGAAGAAGATACTATTTTTCAGTTGGCAAGTTCAGGTTTTTCAAGTACCGTACGTTTGGCAAAATCCCATCCTGAAATGTGGGTTCCTATCTTTAAGCAAAACAAAGAAAATGTTCTGGATGTTTTAAATGAGCATATTTCCCAGCTCAGAAAATTTAAGGCAGCTTTGGAGAAGGAAAACTATGAATATTTAGAAGAACTGATCAAAAATGCGAATAAAATAAGAGGAATACTTGATAAGTAATAATTACCGAAATACATATATTTGAATATTGAAAATTTAAAAGCCCCATAAATATGAAAAAAATATTATCATTTGGATTATTATTAATTATACAGGTTTGCTTCGGACAAGCGAAAAACTTAATAAAAGTTCCCGGAACAAAGTGTAGCCTAATTCCACCTGACGGATTTGTCATAGCTTCAAGTTTTAGTGGATTTCAGAATAATGAAACAGGAGCGTCAATAATGATTAATGAAATTCCTGGACCCTATCAATCAATTATTGACGGGTTTACTGCCGATGCTTTAAAGATGAAAGGAATGACACTTATAAAAAAGCAAACTATTGACTTCAAAAACTCTAAAGCTACTTTTTTTAATGTGACACAATCAGCGAATGAAACAAATTACCTTAAACAAATCCTTGCCTTTGGTGATGCACAACAAACTATTTTAGTTAACGGAATTTATCCTGAAGTCTCAAAATCTGTTGAGCCTATAATTAAAGATGCATTACTCTCAACTGTATGCGACCAATCACAAAAAGAAAGTTCTCTCGACGCAGCGACTTTTACTGTTGATATTTCGAATACAGAGTTTAAGCCTATAAAGTACATGTCTGGTAGTTTACTTTATTCAACAGACGGAAAAATACCTACTGAAAAACCCATTTTAATAGTGGGAAATTCCCTTGCGAAAGTTTCTACTCAAAATCAAAAAAAATATGCTGAAGAAAGATTAAAAAAACTTCCAAATGGCAACCAAAGCATCATAAAACAAATCAACAAGATAAGCATAGACAATTTGAACGGCTATGAAATAATTGCCGATGGTAAAACAAAAAATAATATACCTGAACTTATCTATCAAGTTATGTTATTCAACAATAATGGCGACTATTATATGATAGTTGGACAGGCTAAGGAAAATTTTGAAAAATATTTAGAGACCTTTAAAAAAATAACAAAAACTTTTAAACGGAAGTAATTAAATATTAATCCTTCTAACATTCCGGTACATTCACCGCAATAGCCAGCCCACCTTCTGAAGTTTCTTTAAAACGATCACTCATCGAAAGAGCCGTTTCCCACATCGTCTGAATCACCTCATCCAATGTTACTTTAGCTTTGGTAGGATCACTTTCTAAAGCGATGTTCGCGGCAGTGATGGCTTTGATTGCACCCATTGTATTTCTTTCAATACAAGGAATTTGTACCAGTCCTTTGATTGGGTCGCAGGTTAAACCTAAATGGTGTTCCATAGCAATTTCGGCGGCCATTAGAACCTGTCCTACACTCCCTCCCAAGATTTCAGTCAGCCCGGCAGCTGCCATTGCAGAGGACACCCCTACTTCAGCCTGACATCCACCCATTGCTGCCGAAATCGTCGCATTTTTCTTAAATAATGTTCCGATTTCTCCGGCTACCAGCAAAAATCTCACAATATCATCTTCACTTGTAAAAGGAGTAAAAGCCTGGGAATACATCAAAACTGCCGGAATTACGCCACTCGCTCCATTGGTAGGCGCTGTGATGATTCTTCCGAAACTTGCATTTTCTTCATTCACAGCCAATGCAAAGCATGAAATCCATTTGTTAATATTGGTAAAATTTTCTTCCGCATCTACCACCAGCTGAAACCATTCATCAAGATTTTTATAGATCTTGTCTCCTAAAAGCTTTCTGTTGATTCCTGCCGCTCTTCGGGTTACGTTTAAACCACCCGGAAGAATCCCTTCTTTATTAACTCCTTTGTAAATGCATTCTTTAATTTGTTGCCAGATATAAAGGGCTTCCTGTCTGGTTTCTTCCTGCGATCTCCAGCTTTCTTCGTTCATTAAAATTAAATCCGAAACCTTTTTTAGTCCAAGCTTATCGCAATATTTTATAATATCTGAGCCATGATGACAAGGATACAGTGTACGTACACAGTGTTTTTGTATCGAGTTTTTTTCCTGGCTTGCAATGAAACCGCCACCCACGGAATAAAAGTCCTGCACAAGCTCCGTTCCGTCTTCAAAAACGGCTCTGAAAATCATTCCGTTGGGATGGAAGTCCAACGATTTTTGCATATTCAAAACCAAGTGATGCCCATAGATAAATGGAATTTCTTTTTCACCCCCCAGATTAAGAATCTGGTCATTCTTGATTCTTGCTACTTTCTCATCAATTTTTGTAGTATCGATGGTTTTAAAATCCTCACCATTCAAACCCAACATTCCGGCTATATCTGTTCCATGACCAATACCCGTTTTGGCAAGAGATCCGAAAAACTCAAGAAAAACCTCTTTTACTTCAGCAACGGATCTTTCCCTGTTTAAAATCCTGATAAACGCAGCCGCTGCATTCCATGGTCCCATCGTATGTGAGCTTGAAGGGCCAATTCCTACCTTAATAATTTCAAAAACTGATATTGATTCCATGATTGATTCTCCTTTTTCCGGAAAAACAAAGATACATGATAAATTTTATACCAAGCATAGCAAAGCCCCGGAATCAGCAAGCTTTAATAAATGTAATAAATTTGTAACAAGTATTTTGTAAATTCCCTGGCATTTTTAGCTGCTCTGCCATTATTGAATCTTTTTAAAATAATTACATGGAAACACTAATCGAAAGCATTTTACAGCACGTCAAGCTAAGTCCGGAAGAAATTTCGCTTTGTAAAAGCTTTTGGACAGAAAGAACACTGGAAAAGGGTGAATTCCTTTTAAGAAATGGAGAAATCTGCCGGCATGACAGCTACATCATTTCGGGGGTCTTGAAAGCTTTCTGCATCAATTCCGAAAACGGAAATGAAGAGATCCTTTTTTTGGCTATTGATCATTGGTGGGCAACCGACATTTCCAGCTTTTCCAAGCAAAAAGCTTCAATATACAATATACAAGCCGTAGAAAAAACGAGAATTTTGCAGATCAGCCATGCGTCTTTTCAAAAAATGCTAGGGCAAATTCCTTCCCTGGAAAAATATTTTAGAATTATTTTGGAAGGCTATCTGGGGACATTGGAGAAAAGAATCGTTTTTAATCACATGTTGAAAGCAGAACAGAGATACCTTGATTTCCTCGATACTTATCCGGATATAGCATCCAGAGTCCCACAATATTTAATAGCTTCCTATTTAGGAGTATCTGCTGAATTCATAAGCAGAATCAGGAAAAAAAACAAATCCTCTTGAACTAGATCAATTTTTACCTCATCAATAATCTGGAATTTTGTTGTTACAAATTCATAACAAATGAAAGTATTGATTATTAATGCAAGTGTAAGAAATGAAAGATCTTACAGTAGAAAATTAACCCAACTTTTTGTTGATAACTGGAAAAGTAAATATCCGCTCGATGTTTTTACCTACAGAGAAACGGGAATTGACAGTATTCCCAATATTAATGAAGCCTGGATTGCAGGGGCATTTAAAAAACCATCGGAGAGAACGGAAGAAAACCGGAAAGCATTAAAGCTCAGTGATGAGCTCATAAAGGAACTCAAAGAGCATGATATGTATATTATTGGGACTCCCATGTATAATTGGTCTATTCCAAGCGGATTAAAAGCTTATATAGATCAGGTGATGAGGATCAATGAAACCTGGAAGTTCAGATCGGGAGTTCCGGATGGTGACTATGTAGGCCTGCTGGAAAATAAGAAAGCATTTATCCTGTCTAGCAGAGGAGACACAGGATATGGCGAAAATGAAAAGAACGGACATATGAACTTTCAGACAACCTATTTAAAACATATTTTAGGTATTATGGGAGTAAAAGATGTTGCTATTTTCTCATTGGATAATGAAGAGTTTGGTGGCGAAATATTCGAAGAGTCAAAAAAAATGATCTTTAGCACTATTGCATCCATTGCATAAAAAATTCAAAAATATTTGAAACCCAATTTAAACGGGGTATTCCCGGGATGCCTGTGATATACCCTGTTCTTCCTGTACTAATTCAGACTTTCTTCATGTTGTGAAAGATCAAGTCCCATATTTTCAGACTCTTCCGAAACCCTTAAAGTAATGATGGAATTGGTGATTTTGTATAAAAATAACGATCCAAAAAAAGCAAAAAAGGAAACCAGGATCAAAGCCATCATATGATGGACAAATACTTCAACTCCTCCATGCAACAAACTTGCGTTTTCTCTGTGGGCAAAAACGGCCGTCAGAATCATTCCCATAATTCCTCCTACTCCATGACAGGCAAAAACATCCAGAGTATCATCAATTTTCTTCAATGCCTGCCAGTTAACCATTACATTAGAAACAATAGCGGAAATAAATCCTATAAAAAGGCTTTCCGGAATGGTTACAAAACCACAACCCGGCGTAATGGCCACTAAACCAACCACAGCTCCTATACAGGCTCCTAAGGCAGAAACTTTTCTCCTGTTGATCCTGTCAAAAAAAATATAAGTCATCATCGCTGATGCAGAAGCTATTGTTGTCGTTCCAAAAGCCATGGCTGCCGTTGCATTGGCACTGAGTGCTGATCCTGCGTTAAAACCAAACCATCCGAACCAAAGCATGCCCGTTCCTAAAAGTACATACGGAATATTGGAAGGTTCATGATGAGGATTTTTCCTGTTCCCTAATACCAATGCTCCTGCCAAGGCGGCAAATCCGGCACTCATATGCACTACGGTCCCACCGGCAAAATCTTTCACCCCGAAATACTTATTAAGAAGTCCATCACGATGCCATATCATATGACAAAGAGGTGTATAGATGAAAATACTGAAAAGCACCATGAATAAAAGATAAGAGATGAATCTTACCCTTTCTGCAAAAGACCCGGTAATTAAGGCCGGTGTAATCACTGCAAATTTCATCTGAAACAAAGCGAAAAGAACAAAGGGAATAGTGGGAGCCATCACTTTATGGGGGAAAACACCTACCCTGCTGAAAAAGGGATAACTTAAAGGATTTCCGATAATCCCGTAGTGAACTCCATTCATTTCAAATCCTAAAGAATCTCCAAAGGACAAGGAAAAACCAACCACTACCCAAAGAATAGAAATGACTCCTAATGCGATAAAACTCTGTAGCATAGTAGAAATCACGTTCTTTTTTCCCACCATTCCGCCGTAAAAGAATGATAAGCCGGGAGTCATCAACAGCACAAGACCAGCAGCAGCCAGAATCCAGGCGACATCAGCACCAACGATTTTGTCTTCAGTTAAAAACTCTCCCGTATTAGGAAACTCAACGATAGGACTCCAAAATAAGCCTCCAATAGCAACAAGAGCGATGATAGCGAATGAGACTATCCATTTTAAACCTAAAGTCATATTATTTATATTTAACCCTATCAAAAGTAAATATAAATTTTCAAAAAATACAATTTTTAAGACCGAACCCCTTAAATTAAACAAGTGTTTTTATTGTAAAACCAATTTAATTGAATATATCCCCTAAAATTTTAGACACTTCTTTATATTTTGTGGCCGGAAAAAGATGAGTTCCCCCTTTCACCACATAATTAGGTTTGGAGTTTTTTAAAGGAAATACGATATCCCTGTCGCCTAAAATCTGGATAACATCCGGATTTTCTTCATATTTCCAGTCGGAGATCTTTTCTATGGACCATTTCAGGTAATAAGGATCTCTGACCCTGAAATATTGTAAGAGTCTTGGATTTTTAGGATCAAAAAGCTTTCTTACCACGGAATAGATGTTGGTAGTCCTGTCATTAAAAAAGCTTACCGGAACTATTTTGGGAATCCTGGTGATTTCTCCGGCTCTGATCAGCCTTGATTTTTCTTTATCGGATTTAATACTTCCCAGAATCACTATTTTTTCGGCGGGCTTTAGTTTATGAATCTCCTGTACCATAATTCCGCCAAAAGAATATCCTAGCAGGCAAAAGGGTTCGGAGGTATCAACTTTCTCTGCCATTCTTTCCACATAGGCATAAAATGGTTCATCTTTTTGGGGAATAAGCCAGTCTAAGAATACAATTTCATAATGATCGGGAAACTGTAATTTTTCCAAGACTTTAAAATCTGCTCCCAATCCGCTTATAACATAAATCTTCATTCTACTAAAATAAAAAAAATGGACCTCTTAAAAAAGACGTCCATTGAATTATTCTTAAGTTCCGCTTACTTTTTCTTTACAGGAACTCTGTTGTCGTTATCCAGTTTCTCAGTAGAAACCCTGAACTGGAAGTCCATTTCATTCTTAATGAAATAGTCTTTCAATGAAGACTGATAGAATACTTTGAAGTCTCTTCTGTTTAATGAGAATTTCGCAGACTCTATCACTACAGTAAACTGGGTGATATAAACATTTGCAGGGAAAGAGATTGTCTTTCTCACTCCTTTGATCGTGATGTCTCCATATACTGTAGAATTGTATTCACTATTCGCTAACGGGATAATTTTCGTTAAGTGAAACTTAGCTATCGGGAATTTTTTTACTTCAAAAAAATTGGTACTCTTAAGCTCATTGGTCAGTTTGATCTGATCTTCTTCAGAAACATCTCCTGCCATAATGCTTCTCATATCAATAATGAATTCACCATCCACAAGTACGGTTTTGTCAAAATTGAACTTACCGCTTTTCAACTTTACGGTTCCTGAATGCGAGGAAGCTTCTGCTTTTACAACCTTATATCCCCACCATCTGATTTCAGATGAAGTTACTTTAGAAACCTTATCAAATTTCTTTTGAGCATAAGTGAATGATATGCTCACACACATCATAGCAAACAATAGTAATCTTTTCATTCTTTTTTATTTACAATTCAACAAAAATAAAAAAAAGTGTAGAACTTCTACACTTTTACTAATCTTTTTTTGGTTAAATTATTTAGCCGTTACCTTTACAAGCATATCGATGTCATCTTTCAAAAATACATCCTGCATGGTAGATTTATATGTAACATCAAATTTCTGTCTGTCAATCGTAAACTTGTTGGATACTAAGCTTACCACTCCTTTGCTGTAAGAAATTTTAGCCGGGAAAGTAACTGCATTAGTTTTCCCTTTTACTGTTAGATCACCTGTTACCAGACTGTTGTAAATTTTATCATTATTTTTCTTTACAGAAGTGATTTTGAAAGTGGCTGTAGGGTGCTTTTCAACTTCGAAGAAATCTCCGTTTTTAAGGTGCCCGTTCAGCTTAGCCTGATATTCTCCTGTAAGGTCTGTAGCATTAATGGAGGTCATATCCAAAACAAAAGTTCCTCCTACCAGCTGGTTTCCTTTCATCACCATGTTTCCGGATTTTACTTTTACCGTTCCGTCATGAGAGCTCGCCTCAGATTTAGCTACTTTATATCCCCACCAGTGAACATCAGACGCTACTACTTTTTTAGATTGTCCAAAAGCTAAACCTCCAGCTAATACAGCTAATAATAATATTTTTTTCATTAGAATAAGTTATTTACTTTGTTAATTTAATAATGCAAATGTAGGGATCTTCTCTGATAGATTTCATTGATGTATATCAATAAAAGTAATTCTTTTTATGAATAATATCAGAAAAAAGCTCCTGAGGACCGGAGCTTCTATTTATTCCTGCGGATAAGCTGCATATAATGCTGAGCCATTCAATCCTGTGTGATCATTATTGATCAGATAGATTGGGATGTTCCGCAACATATTTTCCATTTTATCACTTATCTTGAACTTTTCATAAAACCTGTCCTTATCAATATAATCTTTAATGATCTGCGGAATGTCTCCGGAAATCAGGATGCCACCTGTAGCTTTCAGTTTCAAGGTTAGATTATTAGTTTCTCTCGCTAAAAACTCAAGGAAAGTATCTAAGGCTATTTTACAGATCAGCACATCTTCTTCTACAGCTGCTTTATACAATTCCTGAACAAAGTTTCCGTTGGAAAGACGTTCGCCCAATCCTTCCGGCTCCGGATGTCTTTTGACATCTCTTAAGAAACGGTATATATTAAATAAACCTGTTTTAGACAATACATTTTCCCAGCTTACGATTCCGTAAATATTATTCAGGAATTGGTAGAATTCTACTTCCACATTGGTTCTTGGAGAAAATTCAGTGTGCCCCCCTTCCGTGGCAAAAGGTCTGAGGTATTTTCCGTCGAAGAAATATCCGGCCTCACCCAGTCCGTTACCCGGTGCTAAAATAGCCACATTTCCTTTTTCCAGGTGGCCGCTTGTATAAATAGCTTCAAGGTCGCTGTCCTGAAGAAGGCTCATTCCGTAAGCGGAAGCTTCAAGGTCATTCAGCATATATACGTTTTCAAATCCAAAATCTCTTTTGAACTCCTCTACGTCTAAATTCCAGCCTAATCTTGAAGGGTTGCTCTTTCCGTCAAGTACAGGTCCCGGCACTGCCATTCCCAGCCTTTTCACATTCTCCAACTGATTATCCTGGATAAACTTTTTTAAAATGTCTGAAAAGGAGGAATATTCTTTGGTTGGATAATCGTTCTGTATTTTTATTTCGATACTTCCGTTACTGGAAACAAAATACCCTAAGCTGGTAACGTCTTCACGAAGATTGGCCCCAATGATAGAAACATTATCATTTTGAGTATTCTTTACTCCCGGTAAATACAATGGAAATTTTGGATTTAAATTCATAATCGCAAATTTTATCAAATATAATAATTGTTTTCGTAATTTTTATATGGCCTAAAAAAACCTTTTCAAAAAATTGAAAAGGTTTTGGTTAATAATTGTTTATATTTAAATCTAACTACTTTCCTAATGGAATATTATACCCGAATCCTACGCCAATGTTTCCCACATTGTAGTCCTGACCCACAATATCACCTTTATCTCCTGTAAATACCTTCTGATATTGTACAAAGAAATTCCAGTCTCTGTTGTGGTATCCGATCTCAGGTTTGATGTAGAAGCCTCCATCCGGTCTGTCCACCGTACTGTTGGAAGCTACTTTTTCGTCTCCTACAAGGAAACCATACCCGATGTCTGTACCGAAATAGAATCCAGTTTGCTTAGGATAAATTCTGATCAGCGCAGCAGCAGGAATTACGCCTACATCATTATTGCTTAAACCGTCATTATCCCTTCCAAAATAATGGCTATACCCTGTTGCGATACCTAAACCAAATCCGGGAGTAATTAAGTTCTGATAGGATACATCTACTCCTACAGCAGCAGAAACGTTGTCAGCGGGAACAGCTAATCCTACGTTGGCACCTACCTTGATCATGTTATTCATTTGTGAGTCCTGTGCACTAGCTACACCGGCTGTTAAAATTCCAGCCAATAAGAGTGCTTGTTTAAACATTTTCATAACTCTGATTTTTAAATTTTACTAATCATTTAGCTGTAAAAATCATGCCAAAACAAGGTGTTTATCCCTACTTTAACACTTCCACAATCCACAATTAGATGAATATCAATTATTTAAAATTCAAATAAATTAAATAAACGTTTAACTTTATTCTTGAAAAATCATATTAACAATACTTAACCGTTATTATTTTAACTTTTCTTATTTTGAAATATCCAAAAAACAAACTGCTGATTATGGACCAATCCCTGCAACACCATAAACATCTTCTCTGGCGTTCCGGTTTCGGACCGGGAATCCATCATATTGAAGATCTAAAAAATAAAGACATTAGCGTTTCAATACAAGATCTGTTTAAGGCAGAAAATTTTTCCGAAATCAATTATGATACCCCAGATGTGGAAATCATCGATTATATGAATGATAAAACACCTGCTGAAAGGAAAAAGGAAATTTTGAAGATCAACCGGGAGCAGAATCTTGAACTGAACCTCAACTTTCTGGAGAAAATGGTTAACAGCAAAGACCAACTAAGGGAAAAGATGGCTTTTTTCTGGCATGGGCATTTTGCTACGAGAGTCGTCAACCCCAAATTCAGCAGACAAATCCTGAATGTCATCAGAAAAAATGCCCTGGGTAATTTCAAAGATCTTCTGTTTGAAGTAAGCCAGTCTCCCGCCATGTTGAATTTCCTTAACAATCAGCAGAACAAAAAGGGCCACCCCAATGAAAATTTTGCCCGGGAAGTGATGGAATTATTTACCATGGGAAGAGGAAATTATACGGAAAAAGATATCAGAGAAGGGGCAAGAGCATTTACCGGATGGGGATTTGATAAACAGGGAAACTTTAAAGAGAGACCCAATTTACATGATCCCGGAACTAAAACATTCTTGGGAAAAACAGGAAATTTCACCGGAACGGATGCTCTGAATATCATTCTGGAACAAAAAGCGACGGCTAAATTCATTGCAACCAAGATTTATAAATTCTTCGTTAATGAAAAAGTTAACAATGACATCATCAATACATTAAGTAAAGGATTTTACAGTTCCGGTTATGACATTAAAAAACTGATGGTCGATATATTTTCGGCTTCCTGGTTCTA
>NZ_BAAFHL010000066.1:0-11592 GCF_042849955.1 Chryseobacterium barbadense | reverse complement strand
CATTAAATCAATCATGCTGAAGACTACGGTTTAAACAAGGTGGAAGCAAGCTTTGAATTCCCGAACGTGATTCAGAGAAGCCGTGGGGTTGCCGGTAAAATGAGCAAAGGAATTGAATTCCTGATGAAAAAGAATAAGATTGACGTAATTCTTGGTACTGCAAAAGTTCAGCCGGGGAAAAAAGTTTCTGTTACGGATAAAGACGGTAAAGCAACCGAATATTCAGCAAACCACATTATCATTGCAACAGGAGCGCGTTCAAGAGAATTGCCGAACCTGCCGCAAGATGGTAAAAAAGTAATCGGATACAGACAGGCATTATCCCTTCCTGAGCAACCGAAATCTATGATTGTTGTGGGTTCCGGAGCTATCGGGGTAGAGTTTGCTGACTTCTATAACACTATGGGAACAAAAGTAACTATTGTTGAATTTATGCCGAATATCATTCCTGTGGAAGATGAGGAAATCTCCAAGCACCTGGAAAAATCCCTGAAAAAATCTGGAATCGAAATTATGACCAATGCTTCTGTAGAAAGTGTTGATACATCAGGAGAAGGCGTAAAAGCTAATGTAAAAACGGCTAACGGAAATATTACCCTTGAAGCTGATATCTTATTATCTGCTGTAGGTATTGCTGCCAACATCGAGAACATCGGTTTAGAAGAAGTGGGAATCCAGACAGATAAAGGAAGAGTTTTAGTAAATGAATGGTACGAAACTTCAGTTCCGGGGTACTATGCAATTGGAGATATCATCCCGACTCAGGCTTTAGCTCACGTAGCTTCTGCAGAAGGAATCACTTGTGTGGAAAAAATTAAAGGAATGCACGTTGAGAAAATAGACTATGGCAATATTCCAGGATGTACATACTGTCACCCGGAAGTAGCTTCTGTAGGTCTTACGGAAAAACAGGCTAAAGAAAAAGGATACGAAATTAAAGTAGGTAAATTCCCTCTTTCTGCAAGTGGAAAAGCTACGGCTAACGGAAATACGGATGGTTTCATTAAAGTGATTTTCGATGCCAAATATGGTGAATGGTTAGGTTGCCACATGATTGGTGAAGGAGTAACGGATATGGTTGCTGAAGCTGTTGTTGCCAGAAAACTGGAAACTACAGGTCACGAGATCATTAAATCTATCCACCCGCACCCAACAGTTTCTGAAGCGATCATGGAAGCAGCAGCAGCAGCTTACGGAGAAGTGATCCACATCTAAGAGATACTCAATATTTCAGATATAAAAGCGCAAAGATTTTCTTGCGCTTTTTTATTTTTAACCACAAAAGGCACAACAGTTTTTAAACACGTAAGTTTATTTTAAAGTTTAATAAATGTCCATTCATAAGGACACATGAGTTTTTTTGAAAATCTTATTTCAGCTTATGTGAACTTGAATGAAGTATGATTTTAAAAACTTAAGTAACTAAAGTGTTTAAAAAAATTAAACATTAAAAAACTTTTGTGCCTTTTGTGGTTTAATCTTTTTATGGGAAAATCCCCTATACATACTAAAGATTAAGTCACTAACTTTACATTAGCTAAAACCAATCATCATGAAATACTTTGATTTTCACTGCCATCCTGTTTTGAAACAGCTATTTAATGATACTCCCAACATCGATGCTTTTATCTACAGAAGCGATGTAGCCGCACTTCCCAAAATGTGTTCCGATTTACCTAATATTATTGAGACACAAACCCATCACACCCAGCTTTCTGAATTTAGTGATGAGGTGATTCTGGGAGCAGTTCTCTATAGTGTGGAAAGATATGTTGCACAAACCGTAATCCCGCTTCAAAACTATCTGAAAAAAACATCCCGTTTCAAACTGTCCGAAAAGCTTTTAAATGATATTGTTCAAAACAGCAATAAACCTTTTTCCGATTTTTTAATGAAACGGACTCTGAATGAATATATCCAGTCTTCGTCCTACCATATTCTCACCAAGGATAGCTTCAAAAAAGGACTTCCGAAAAATAAAGTCAATATATTTTTTACCATTGAAGGTTGCCATTCTCTAGTAGACAGCCCCAATTTTTGTGACGCGGTGAACAAGTATAAACCTGCGGATATCTTGAAAAACCTAGATAAAGTACAGGAAAAAGTAAAAATATTATCAATCAATATTACTCACCTTCAGCAATCCAGCTTATGTAATCAGGCATTCGGAATGCAGGTGGCGGATTCAAAACCTTTTTTCCCTTCCGGAAACGGGCTGGAAAACGATGGGAGAACAGTGGTGCAGGGAATTTTTGACCGGAAGATCTGTGTGGATGTAAAACACATGAGCTACAAGTCCCGGAAAGATTTAATGAATGAAATTGATTCAGGAAAATTTAAAAATGTACAGCCCTTAGTTTGTACTCATGCCGGATTTACTGGAGTGCCATTTAAAGATTGGGCAGGACATATTCAGCTTAAGAAGCCACTTTCCGAAGCATTGTACTTGGAAATTACCAAATCTTTTCACGTGGAAAATGATCCGAGAAGACCCGGATTTCCAACGTTCAATGCGTCAACGATTAATTTATTTGATGAAGAAATTGCCTGGATTGTAAAAAATGGCGGAGTTATAGGGATTTCCATGGATAGAAGGATTCTGGGATATGTGGATAAAAATGACGATGATCCTATAGGAATTAGCGGAATGGAAAGAATCGTAGATAAAGAATTTTTTTCAAAAACAGAATGGGCAGCTTTAGGCATTAAAAATGAAGACATCGGAAAACTGATTGCTGATGATGAGCACCTGACGATGGCTGAACTGGAAGAAAATACGGAAAGCAGCATCCCTCAACGGAATGAATATTTCTATGATCATGTTCTGTATCATCTGAAACATTATTTCCAAGTGTGTATTGATAACGGAATCTCAATCAGCAAAGCCCAAAAGCAGATCACTATAGGAACCGATTATGATGGTTTGATCAACCCTTTCCTTAATATGCCGACCGTGAAAAGAATGGCGGATCTTAAAAGCTATATCAGAATGAATCTTAAATATTTCCTTAACGATTTACAAGATTCCAAAGAATGGGCAGATCAACTGAATGTTGATACCTTTGTGGAAGATCTTTTTTATAATAACGGATATAAATTTGTAAAGACAAGATTTGAAACCTGATAACTTAAAAATTGACAATATACTAGACATATAGACTTTGAAAGATTAATCAATGGGCCTATTGTCAGTTCGAGTAGATTTTGAAAAAATCATATCGAGAACTTCTATTCATCCTGAAACTTACCGAAACGACAAAGTGATTTTATCAAACGAATGATGATAACAGGCCTGTCTTTTATAAAAATTCCTTAATTTCATGCAAATTTATTACGATGAAAAACAAATCCATCATTCTGGCTTTCTCTTTAACCGGAATATTTCTTTCAGCACAGCAGAAAAATGAAGTGGTAAGTCCCAATGAAAACCTGATCGCGGAAAATATCCTCCCGATTCCGAAAAGCTTAAACCAGACCATTAAAAAATATTCCGAAAGCAGAAATGCAGGTTTGGCAGATGTGCACCCCAATGGAAAAGAAATCATAGCAAGTACCCGTTTTGCTTCTACCAATCAGCTTCACCGGATTTCCTTCCCGTTAGGCGCCAGGAAGCAGATCACTTTCTTTGATGAACCTATCGGCTCCGCAACGTATGAGCCAACCAAAGGTGAATATCTGATTTATTCAAAAGATATCGGCGGAAACGAATTCGGGCAGCTTTTCAGGCTAGATTTGAAAACAATGGAATCCAAGCTCCTTACCGATGGGGGAAGATCACAAAATGGCGGGGTAAAATGGAAAAAAGACGGTTCCGGATTTTATTTTGCGTCTACAAAAAGAAATGGCGGAGACCGGGATATTTATTATATGGATCCTTCAAAGCCGGGAGAAGCACAGCTCATCTTGGAGGTTAAAGGCGGAGGCTGGGGAATTAATGACCTTTCGGATGACGGGAAAAAACTGCTGATCGGAGAATATGTTTCAGCAAATGACTCCTACCTGTATATTTATGACCTGGAAACAAAAAAACTGGAACCCATTACAGACAGGAATGAAAAAGGAGTGGTTCAGTCCGGCGCAACCTTCGGGAAAAATCCTGATGAAATCTGGTATGTGACGGATAGAGATAATGAATTCGGCAGGCTTGCTGTTTTAAATATAAAGACGAAGAAAATCAATTATCTTACCTCTTCCATCCCCTGGAATGTAGAAGGATATGATGTATCCGAAGATAAGTCCACCCTTATTTTTACCACCAATGAAAGTGGGATCAATAAGATGTATAAACTGAATACCCGTACCAATACCTATGCTCCCATTAAAATACCTATAGGGCTAATCGGGGGAACAAAATTTACGAAAGACGGAAAACATTTTTTCTTTACCCAATCTGCAGCTAACTCAGGAGCTGATATTTACAAGCTGGATCTTGCTTCTAACACGATTGAGCGATGGACGGAAAGTGAGCAGGGAGAGATGCAGCCGGAAGATATGTCTGTTCCAAAACTCATCGAGTGGAAAAGCTTTGATAATATGAAGATTACAGGCTTTTACTATCCGGCCGCTTCCAAATTTACAGGAAAAAGACCCGTAGTAATCTCTATTCATGGAGGGCCTGAAGGTCAATCTATGGCTTCTTCATTAGGTTCCAACAACTATTATACGAATGAAATGGGAGTAGCCATGATCTATCCCAACGTGAGGGGATCTTCAGGGTTTGGTAAAACCTTTATTGCTGCGGATAACTGGTATTTGAGAATGAATTCAGTAAAAGACATAGGTGCTTTATTGGACTGGATTGCCAAGCAACCGGAGCTTGATAAAGACAGAATCATGATCATGGGGGGAAGCTATGGCGGGTTTATGACTTTGGCGACAGCCTATGAATATGCAGACAGAATCAGATGTTCGGTGGATATCGTTGGAATTTCCGATTTCAATACTTTCCTGAAAAATACGGAAGAATACCGCAGAGATTTGAGAAGGGTAGAATATGGGGATGAGAGAATTCCTAAAATGGCTGAATTCTTTACCAAAATTGCTCCTTTGAACAATATTGATAAAATTAAAAAACCGATGTTCATTATCCAGGGAACCAATGATCCCAGAGTGCCTGTTTCCGAAGCTGTTCAGATGAGAGATAAACTTAAAGCCCAGGGTAAAACAGTCTGGTATCTGGAAGCTAAAAATGAAGGTCACGGGTTCCGTAAAAAAGAGAATGTGGATTTTCAAAGGCTGGCTGTTATCCGTTTTATGCAGGAATATCTGTTAAAATAATTTTAAAACACCATATTTAGAAAAATTAATCTGGTTTTCTCGCCCTGTTTTCTTAATTTTATTCTATGAATTTTGAGAAAGTAGGGCTTGTTTTATCCGGAGGCGGTACCAAAGGTATTGCGCATGCAGGAGTTTTAAAATTCTTAAATGAGAAGAATATTGATGTAGATATTCTGTCCTGCTGTAGTGCCGGTTCCATAGTCGGTTGTTTATATGCCATAGGAAAAACTCCGGAAGAAATCTTGGAATTTTTCAATTCTGTATATTTTTTTAACTGGAAACATTTTACTTTTAACCAACCCGGATTGGTCTCTTCCGTCATCTTCAGAAATTATCTGAAGCCTATTTTTCATGATATGAAGCTAGGCGACCTGGATAAGGAAGTAAAAATTGTAGCCACAGAGCTGGTATCCGGAACCCAGAAAATATTTGATAAAGATTTTGAAGTTATGGATGCCATTATTGCCTCATGCTCTATTCCCGGCGTTACAACTCCCTATATCATAGATGAAGAAATGTATTGTGATGGTGGTGTTTTGAATAATTTTCCAGCCGATATCATCAGGGATGAATGCGATAAGCTTATCGGGGTATTTGTTTCGCCGCCGCATGATATTAAGATCAATGATCTCAAGTCCATTAAAGCCATTGTATCCCGTTCTTATGATCTTTTATCCTATAGGGTGGAAAAAGTGAAGTTTGACTATTGCGACTGGTTTATTTCTTCTCAGAAACTATCCAGTTATGGGACTTTTGAGAGAAGAAAAGACCGGCTGGAAGAAATCTTTAATATAGGATATAATGCCGCGAAAGAAAGTTTTGCTGAAAGCCTGTTTATTACACCGCTGAAACAATCAGGAACTTGATTTAAAAAATCCCGCTTAAGCGGGATTGTATATTAAGAAAGGATTTCAGTTTGGGTATAGTTTGCAAAAGCTTCTTCCAGACTTCCGAATTTACCTTTAAATTCCTCAATAGGGCAGTCCTGAAGAATATTTCCTTTATGGATAAGAATGACACGGGAGCAAAGTGCTTCCACTTCCTGCATGATGTGGGTGGAAAGTAAAACCGTTTTTTCCCGGCCGATCTCTTTAACAACATTTCTGATCTCAATAATCTGATTCGGGTCAAGTCCGTTGGTGGGCTCATCAAGAATCAACAGATCCGGCTGGTGAATAATGGCCTGCGCCAATCCTACTCTTTGCTTGTATCCTTTAGAAAGCTGTCCGATTTTTTTAGATTTTTCAGGTGTGATACCCACCAGTTCTATCACTTCATCTACTCTGGATTGGGGGATCTTGTGAATGTTGGCAACAAACTGGAGGTATTCTTTTACATACATCTCCAGATATAACGGATTGTTTTCAGGTAAGAAACCAATCTTTTTTTTACTTTCGATGGCGTGCTCGGAAACATTCAGCCCATTAAAGATAATTTCACCTTCATCAATCTTCAGGGCACCAACAATAGATTTCATTAACGTAGACTTTCCGGCTCCGTTTGGACCCAGAAGGCCAATGATTTCATTCTTGTCGATTGAAATATTAATACTGTTAAGCGCAGTTTGTTCCCCAAACTTTTTAGTTAAATTCGTTACCTGAAGAGACATAGTTATAATGATCTTTTTGCAAAAATAAAAATAAAAAACTCATTCGTAAGGAATGAGTTTGCTGAATATTAAAAAATATAATTATTTTCTTGATTTCTTGTTCTTACTGCTGTTCGAAGAAGGAGCAGCTGTTGATGCAGTGGCGGGCTTGGTGGTTGTATTCACATTGTTCATGCTTGCCGGTTTGTTATATAAAGCCGATTTTCCGCTGGTCTTACCAAAAATCTTATCGATCTGTTTCTTATTCAGGAACTGCGATTTTCCAACGTACTTTCTGTTTTTATTGATGTATTGGATAAATTGCACAGTTGGTTGCCCATAGTTCTTTTCATAATGCAGTTCGATAATATCATTGGGTAGTTCCAGAGTGATGTTTCCTATCGGGGTATCGATAAATCCGTCTGCGATTAATTTATACAGGCTTTCAACATCTCCATTCACGTTCAAAAATGAAAAAGACCTGAAAGTATTTAAATTACTCGTATTGAGGTCCTGGTAATTAATGGTGAATTTATCTTGTTTTTTATATAAACCTACAGAATTATCCTTGCCAATCTCCACCAGACTTTCGTTTTTTAGCACTTTAATTTGTGAAAAAACAGAAATACCGAACATGCAAGTAAATAGTAGAAGTATTTTTCTCATTTTACTGGATTTTAATGTTTTATAAAATTGGTGTATCTAAATTATGAATAAAAATATTCATAAACAATCTTTATTTCTAAAACAAAAGTAGCATTTTTTTTTAATATCCGGCCTTAACAAAGAAATGATATTATGCTATGCCTGGTAAATTTTTTTTATCCAAAAAGCCTTTATTGACGGGAGTTGAAATAATTTTTATGTCAATTTTTGTTTTAGAATGTATTTTTTGTAATGATAAATGAATTTGTTTTCTAATTTACTAAAATACAGCAGTTAATTTAAATTTTTATTTTTGAATAAATGTTTAATTTAAATTATTTGTTAATTCTGCATGTGTTTTTTTACACCTGTCGTTTACGTTAAAAATTAAATAAATGAATTGAATTAAAATGAACGGGGTTGGATGGAATCTGAAGAAGATTTTTCAATTGTTTTTTTCTCATTGTGTATAAAATTTGACTGCAAATGTAAAGTAAAAATTGGCAACTCAAAATACCATGGGTTTTATTTTAATGTTAAAATAGAATGTCCAAAGAAATCTTAAGATGGTTGATCTTTAATAATTTTTGGAATTTAATCTTAATAATGGATGAGTAAAGATAGTTGTATGCTTAAAATGGTATAAAGTCATTACTTTTATGTAAATGCTGTATAAATGACTATTTTAGTCAGATAAATAAAACTAATCATCATGGAGAATAACAATTTGAATATGGATAGTATATCGGATGCGCAAAATGATATGAAGAACGGATATGGCTATGGCTCAACCGGTGTCATTGTTTCAGGAGTGGTCTGGTTGACTTCCTGCCTTATAGCTTGTTTTTATTCTTCACAACATGCGATGTGGGCTTTAATCATAGGAGGGATGTTCATATCTCCCTTGGCCGCGTTAGTTGAAAAGTTAGTTGGGATCAAAGGGCGGCACGAAAAAAATAATCCTCTTGCTACACTGGCAATGGAAAGTACGGTTTGGATGATTATGTGTATTCCACTGGCTTATGGTTTGTCTTTAAGTAATGTGGGGTGGTTCTTTCAGGGAATGCTGATGATTATTGGTGGCAGGTATTTAACCTTCGCCAGTATTTACGGGGTGCATTTTTACTGGATTCTGGGAACTGTTTTAGGATTGTCGGCAATAATCCTTTTTACAATAAAGGCGGATGCCTGGATATCTTCATTAACTGGAGGTTCGATTGAAATTATAATGGGCGGCGTCCTTTATAGTCTTTATAAAAAAAGTACGATAAAGAGCTAAATAAGGGATAATATTCATTATTGCTGAAGGATATAATAAAAGCAGCTATACAATCTGTATAACTGCCCTCCCTAAAAGTATTCAAACTGAGTGAATTTTTTTATTTTGATTCAAAAAGACCACCCCGCAATTGAAGTGATCTTAATATAAAATTCCCTTTTTACCCTTTATTTATCAGATTTTTTTGTGTATCTGATTGGTGTAAATGTAAATAGATAGAATAAATAAATAAAGGTTTTGCAATAATTCGGCAAAAAAAACTTTAAAATTAAATAATTGAAGAATAAAATTCTTTATCTTTGAAACAAAATCACCCCTAAAAGAATATTATTCTATGGAACACCTTGATAATAAAGATCTGCAGTTGCTCAGATTGCTTCAAAAAGATGCAAAACTTACTGTTAAAGAGCTTGCTAAAGAAGTTAATCTCTCTCCGTCACCGGTTTTTGAAAGAGTAAAACGGTTGGAGCAGGAAGGATATGTTAAGAAATATGCAGCTATTCTGGATGCTGAAAAGCTTAATCTGGGATTTACCGTTTACTGTCAGCTGAAATTAAAAAGTAATGACAGTTACTTAGCGGTAGAGTTTGAACGGGAAATCCTGGAGATTGAAGAAGTGGCAGAATGCTACAGTATTTCAGGTGATTTTGATTTTCTCCTGAAGGTCTATGTTCGTGATATGAAGCAATACCAGAATTTCGTATTCAATATATTGGGAGCAGTGCCATCTATCGGAAGTACGCATAGTACATTTGTAATGGCTCAGGTAAAAAATATACATGGATTGACGATATAGAGATCTGCTATAAATATCATTTTAAAAAGCTCACTAATCTTGTGAGTTTTTTTTATTAGCATTTTGGCAAATAAATTGTTGCAATTCACCTAACCACTAAATTTTATAATATGAAAAATTCAATCTTAGCCCTATTAGCGGTTGCTGCTATGGTGGCTTGTAAAAAAAATGAGACTACAGCTGTTGATCAGTCCTCAGACAGTGCGGCGGTAGTTGCTCCTGTCGATTCTGCAATGGGTGTTAACGACTCCACTGCAATGACGGATACCACGGGTGCGGCAAATTCACTCAGCGAGCAGGATAAAAAATTTGCAGATGCTGCTGCAATGGGGGGAACAATGGAAGTAATGATGGGTGAACTTGCTGCGGGTAATGGTAATAATGCAGCGGTAAAAGCATTGGGTGAAATGATGGTCAAAGATCATGGTAAAGCCAATGATGAACTAAAAAAATGGGCATCTGCAGTAGGATATACTCTGCCTACGGGACTGGATGCTGAGAAACAGAAAGAATATGATAACCTTAAAGCAAAAAAAGGAGCTGAATTTGACCGGGCCTATACCGATTTGATGGTTAAAGATCATCAGAAAGATATAGCGGAGTTTAAAAAGCAAGCCGCTGAAGGTACGGAAGCGTCATTGAAGTCTTTCGCCAGCAAAACGCTTCCTACTCTGGAACATCACCTTATGGAATCGGAAAAGGCAAAAAATGCCGTAAAATAATAATTAAAAGACTATTGAAATCCTGCCCATTGGCGGGATTTTTTATGACTGATTTCTTGTTTTAATTGGGTTTCAATTAAGAGGTAGTATTTCTCTTTATGCGGATGCTTGCTCTTTGAGGGCTTTTTCATTAGCTTTATCCCTTTCGGAAAGCATTGATAGATAGGCGGTAGGCGTATAGCCTGTTATCTCTTTAAAAACCTTTGTGAATAACGCTGAGGTTGGAAAACCCGAAATATCTGCAAGATGGCTTACTTTATATTTTCGGTACAGAGAATCTTTTTCGAGCTTATTGATCACGAAATTTATTCTTAGGATATGGATATAGGTTTTGAAGTTTTCGGCTTTATGTTTCTTTACTACTTCGGATAAATACCTAACATTTGTTTCTAATTCGGCCGCTAAATAGGCTAGAGTAATCCCTTTGTTGGTGAACTCCTTCTTGCTTTCAAACTTTTTCAATCCGTTTAAAATATGCTTCTCAGTATCGCTGCTCATGGCATCTTTAAGTGTTTGTGTACTTTTCGAAGCTTTAACTGATTTATCTTCTTTTTGAGAGGGCTGTTCATCTGATGCATATAAGAGTTCAAAAGATCCTTTGTTTTGTTTTATCTTATTGATGATGGAATACAAAAGAAACAATCCGGCTAAAATAGCTATGGAATAAGAGTAAAAGGGAATTAAAAAAGTGAAATTCATAGATTCTAACTTTTCTAAATTGATAGGGGAGACGGGTGTTTTATTAAATAAAATCGCATTTTGAATTTTAACGAAAATATTATCATAAGATGTCTGGCACAAAAGCCAACTTGGGACAATGAGAAACCCGAAGAATAAACTGTAGATTTTTTCCATTATAAAGCTGTTTGGGAACATTAATTTCGCTTTTCGATACAAATTTACTTATAAGAAATGTATTCCAATAACATATACTTCACTATATAGTGGACTAATTACGTAATGTATTGATAATCAGTGTGAAAACTTTTTTTGATTTTCCGAAAACAATATGTTAATTTCTGAAAATTCGTAATTAATATCTTTTATTGTTATTGTTTTGACTGTAATTTTACTGTAGAGATTTTAAATATTCATAAATAATTAATTATTGTAATTTATAATAAACTTATATAAGCAAAATTATTTTGTGGATTTATAATTAAAACTAATATATATTATGAAAAAAGCTTTTTTATTGTTTTGTTCACTTGGTTATTCATCGATGTTGATTAGTCAGGTAGGGATCAATACAACAACGCCTACAGCAACGCTGGATGTTGTAGGT
>NZ_BAAFHL010000065.1:0-11964 GCF_042849955.1 Chryseobacterium barbadense | reverse complement strand
TGATATCACCGTCCTGAACGATGTACTCTTTTCCTTCCACCGAAAGTTTTCCGGCTTCTTTTACTTTTGTTTCAGAACCGAAATTGATGTAATCGTTATATTTAATGACCTCTGCACGGATGAACCCTTTTTCAAAATCGGTGTGGATCACTCCGGCTGCCTGAGGAGCCGTCCATCCTTTTCCGATTGTCCAGGCTCTTACTTCTTTCACTCCGGCTGTAAAATACGTCTGAAGCTTTAAAAGATCATAGGCTTTTCTGATCAGACGGTTCACGCCCGGTTCTTCAAGACCTAATTCTTCAAGGAAGATCTGTCTTTCTTCAAATGTTTCAAGCTCATTGATGTCTGCTTCGATCTGAGCTGCCAAAACCACTACTTCAGCCCCTTCATTTTTGGCCATTTCTTCAATCTTACCAATCCATTCATTTCCGTTTTTAATAGAATTTTCATCCACATTGCAAACGTAAAGCACCGGTTTTTTGGTCAACAACTGAATATCGTCAATGATAGGCTTTGTTAAGTCATCCACAGGGAATTCTCTTGCATTTTTACCGTCTTCAATAAACTGCTGCAGCTTTTGAAGGGTTTCATACGTCAGGATATCTTCTTTCTTCCCGGATTTAATGAATTTTTTCGCTTTTTCAACTGCTTTTCCTACTGTTTCAAGGTCTTTCAGCTGAAGCTCAATATCAATGATTTCTTTATCTCTTAGCGGATCTACCGAACCTTCTACATGGACAATGTTTCCATTATCAAAACATCTTAAAACGTGGATGATCGCCTCACATTCACGGATGTTGGCCAGGAACTGATTTCCTAATCCTTCTCCTTTGCTCGCTCCTTTTACCAACCCTGCAATATCAACAATTTCTACCACTGCAGGTAAAACTCTTTCCGGCTTCACTAACTTTTCCAGTTCGAACAATCTTTGATCCGGTACTGAAACTGTTCCTAAGTTAGGCTCAATAGTACAGAAAGGATAGTTTGCTGATTGAGCTTTTGCATTGCTTAAACAGTTAAAAAGAGTTGATTTACCTACATTCGGTAAGCCTACGATTCCACATTTCATAATGTATGTTCAGAGTTTAATGTTCAATTTGAAAGTTTGAGGAAGAGAATTCAACCACTAATCTTTCAGCGTGCAAAGATAGTGAATTTAAGGTGAGTTTCATAATAAAAAAATCTGCTGGCATTCCCGGCAGATTTTAAAATAATTTTTTTATTCTGTGTTTTATACTTTTTATGGATTGTCCCCTGTAGCTTCCTGAGCCAAAGGAACCTCATTCGGAGTTTCCTGCAATGTTTTATCTAATGTAAACAGGGACTCATCTGTAGCTCTGTCTCCGCCTGCAATTTTTAATTTATCAATTAAGTTCTGTGCCAAGGTTTCTTCTTCTATCTGCTCCTGTACGAACCATTGCATAAAGTTCCAGGTCGCCCAGTCTTTTTCTTCCATAGCCAGATCTACCAACCTGTAAATGGAAGTTGTGTTATCAACTTCATGCTTGAATACGCCATCAAAACAAGCCGTTAATGAATCCGGGTCTTCCGGAGGTGCAGGAATGGCTTCTACTTTAGGTTTACCTCCCCTGTTCAGAATGTATTCCATAAATTTAATGGAGTGATTTCTTTCTTCCTGGGCGTGTCTGTAAAGAAAATTGGCAATTCCCTGGTATCCTTTGTCATCTGCCCATATTCCGTAAGATAGAAAAACGTGGGATGCATGAATTTCTTTGTTCATCTGATTACTCAGTGCTTTTTCCATAATTTCGGAAAGTCTGTTCGTATTCATAATTCATATTTTTGTGTGATTATGGAAGTTATGATGCAAAAATAGTTCCGATAAAGCTTTTATTTTTAATAAAATATGTTAACACACTTTTATAATTTATTGAATTACTTCATTTTAAATCTTTAATTTATAGTTATTCTAAAATAAAAGCCAGCTCACAATAGAACTGGCTTTTTTTGTTTTTACCACCCCGTCAAAAATTCTTTGAATTTTTGACACCCCTGCAAAAAAGGGGAATTTTCTTGGTGGATTATTTGATCTGTTTGGCTATGTAATCGCTTTCATTACCTAATCGGTCTATGGCTTTTACCGCTATAGCATTCAGTTTTTTGCCGTCTTTAAATTTCGGGACAGCTTTTGAAAGGTTGTCCAATGTTAAAATTTCGGTTTCCCAAACTCCATTATATTGGGTAAAAAGTACCCACTGGAAAACCTGACCTATATTTTTAGAGCTCCAGCTTGCCTGTGCAAAGCTTCCGTTATCTGCTATAAATAAGGTAGGGATTGATAACGGCACGGCTTTTATCCATGGGGTTTGAGGGACTAATGCTTTTTCTCTGTAAGGGCCATTCTTTAGGGTTGGAAGCATCTCAGTATTTTTCGTTAACCCGGCAATGCTCCAGTGGATTTCTCCGGCACCATTTTTCAATATCTGTCGGGAAATTTCAATCTGGTTCTTAATTTCTGTTGGCCGGTCGGAGACTTTTATTTCAACGGTATTCAATCCTGGCCACAAGTGTCGGTTTTGTGTATTTTCGGATTTCCACCAATTCAATAAAGGTTCAAAGCCTTGTCCTTTTGAATCGATTGGCCAATATAATTGTGGAGAGAAATAGTCTACCCAACCGTTGTTCAGCCATAATTTGGCGTCAGCATACAGCTCATCATATTGAGAGGAACCCGTAATTCCTTCCGGATAACCGGGTTTCCAGATTCCGAAGGGGCTGATCCCAAATTTCACATAACTTTTTTCTGCATGAATTTCTTTGTAAATACGCTCCACGAATTTATTCACATTATCTCTCCTCCAATCTGCTCTGGATAATGTTCCGCCATTTCTCAGATATTCGTTCCAGCTTTTAGTATCCGGGAAATCCGCTCCTTTGTTATAAGTAGCATACGGATAGAAATAATCATCAAAATGAACAGCATCAATATCATATCTTTTTACAATATCTTTTACCACATTGGAAACGTGACCCTGGGTTCTCGGATCTGCCGGATCAAACCAATACATCCCGTTTTTCAGCCTTACGATCATATCGGGAAGTTTTCTGACCATGGACAGTTCATTTACCGGTCCTCCATTGGCGTGGTGTGCTCTGTAAGGATTCAGCCACACATGGAACTCCAATCCTCTTTTATGGGCTTCCTCAATCCAGAATTGCAAAGGGTCATAATTGGGATAAGGTGGATTTCCTGTTTGTCCGGTTAAAAAATAAGACCAAGGCTCTAAGGTGCTTGTATATAAAGCATCAGCTGAAGGGCGGGCCTGGAATATTACTGCATTGAAATTATTATTCTTCAACATCTCCAACATACTGATCGCTTCCGCTTTTTGCTGCTCTACAGACAGGTTATTTCTGGACGGCCAGTTGATATTCGCAACACTTGCTATCCAGGCTCCCCGGAATTCTCTTTGTATTGATGGGAGATTTACTTTAATATTTTCTTCTATCTGACCTGCTCCACGGGCAACAGAGTCTGTGGATTTTGAAGTGTTTTTAGGGATGACAACAGGCGGCTTTGGCGCGGGCTTTATGGTATTCGAAACAGAACGGGAACTGCTGCAGGACACAAAGGTGCCTAATAAAAATATCAGTTTTAATGAATTCAATCTCATAGGTTACAAAACTACATTAATTTATTTGGATTTTTTAAGTGTGTAAAATAAGCATTTTACTCCTTATAATAAAAAAAGCCCCGAAAATCGAGGCTTTTTAATTATATGTGAAACAGAATTAATCTGCTTTTGCCATTCTTTCAGCACGTTTTCTATCTTCTTCAGATAATAATTTCTTACGCATTCTGATGAAGTTCGGAGTTACCTCGATACATTCATCCTGCTGGATATATTCCATACATTCTTCTAAAGAGAATAGGATTTTAGGCGCAATGTTTCCGTCTTTATCTTTTCCGGCTGCTCTCATGTTATTCAGCTGTTTTCCTTCTACAATGTTCACAACCAAATCTCCAGGTTTATTTTGTTCTCCAACGATCATCCCTGCATACACATCTTCTCCCGGATCAACGAAGAACTTTCCTCTGTCCTGTAGTTTTTCAATAGAATATGCTGTAGTCTGTCCTTGGTTTTTAGAAACTAAAACACCCTGGCTTCTTCCCGGAATCTGACCTTTGAAAGGCTTATATTCAGAGAATCTGTGTGCCATGATTGCTTCTCCGGCAGTCGCTGTCAACATTTGAGAACGTAATCCGATCAAACCTCTTGAAGGAATATCGAATTCCATGTGCTGCATTTCTCCTTTAGTTTCCATGATCAATAAATCTCCTTTTCTTTGAGTCGCAAGGTCGATTACTCTTGATGAAAATTCTTCAGGAACATCTACTACCATTGTTTCGTAAGGCTCACATTTTTCACCATCGATTTCTTTCAGGATCACCTGTGGCTGACCGATCGTCATTTCGTACCCTTCTCTTCTCATGGTTTCGATCAAAACCGATTGGTGAAGAATACCTCTACCGAATACTAGGAATGTATTAGCATCATCTGTTTGCTGAACTCTTAAGGCAAGGTTTTTCTCCAACTCTTTTTCTAGTCTTTCTTTCAAGTGATTAGACGTTACATATTTACCATCTTTCCCGAAGAATGGTGAGTTGTTGATAGAGAACGTCATGTTCAATGTAGGTTCATCAATCGCCAGTCTTTCCATTGGCTCCGGATTTTCAAGATCAACAAATGTATCCCCGATCTGGAAAGCATCGAATCCAACTACTGCACAAATATCACCTGCCTGAACTTCCGTTACTTTTTTCTTTCCTAACCCTTCGAAAACGTATAATTCTTTTACTTTTCCTTTTACAATTTTGTCTCCTTCCTGAGCCAGACCGATCCACTGACCTTCTTTCAAAGTACCTCTCACTACTTTTCCGATAGCGATTCTTCCCAAGAATGAAGAATAATCCAATGAAGTCACCTGCATCTGAAGAGTTCCTTCTTCCACTTTAGGAGCTGGAACGTATTCCAACACTCCATCAAGAATAGGAAGGATATTATCCGTAGGTTCCAATGAAGTATTGAACCAACCTTGTTTAGAAGATCCATAATAGGTTGGGAAATCCAATTGTTCTTCAGTAGCGTCAAGGTTAAAGAATAAATCGAAAACCTTATCATGAACTTCTTCAGGACGACAATTCTCTTTGTCTACTTTATTGATGACCACGATAGGCTTTAATCCTAATTGAAGAGCTTTATGCAAAACGAAACGAGTTTGCGGCATCGGACCTTCAAAGGCATCCACCAACAGTAAAACTCCGTCTGCCATTTTCAATACTCTCTCTACCTCTCCACCGAAATCGGCGTGACCAGGGGTATCAATTACATTAATTTTTGTGTCTTTATAGGTAACAGAAATATTTTTGGATAAGATGGTGATCCCTCTTTCTCTTTCAAGATCATTGTTATCCATAATTAATTCTCCACTTTCCTGATTTTCTCTGAAAATGTTGGTAGCGTGGATGATCTTGTCAACCAAAGTTGTCTTTCCGTGGTCAACGTGTGCGATAATCGCAATATTTCTAATGTTTTGCATATAAGATTTTTACGGGTGCAAAAGTAGTGATTTTTAATGAATTAATTGATATGATTATGAATTATTTAACAAATTCATAATGAGGAAATTAATAAAAATGTATCAAAAATTTTAGAAAAAATATAATACGTCAAGTTCTGGCGTTTCCCGCTTCTATATTTGCTTTATAGATTTCTTGCAAGAATGTATATCACTAATTATTAACCTTTTAAAAGAAAAAAATGACAAACAACTTAAATCTGCTGACAACGGAACAATTCTTCGGATCCTCTGATCCAACTCTGGATAAAGAGATTGTCACATTAATTGATGAATTTACCATGGAAGTCGTTAACTATATACAAACTACAACATGGATTGATGGTACAGTTATTACGTCTGTCAATGAAGCTGATTTAATATAACCGACAAGATTATTTATAGAAAAAGAGGCTCTGTATATTATGTTCGAGAATCTATTTTCAATAATGATGTTCTGAATGTAAAGTGGTTTGGAGCAAAAGGAAATTTAAGTACTGATGAGGTCTTGGGCGCTGATGATACAGATAAATTTATGCGAGCTATTGCAGTAGGCACTAAAATATTTAAACCGCGGTATGACAGCAATGCACAATTCGGAGGCTTCACACTGTATATTCCTAATGGTAAATATAAATTGACTGAGACATTAGTTTTACCTCATAATACTACTCTATTGGGCGAAAGTAAAAAAGGGGTTATTCTTCATCAAGCAACTGCAAAAGCCAATGTTACTAATATTACCGGAATGGATGGCAATAATGTTCTTATGTCTGAATCCATTGTCATCAAAAATATTACTTTTTCACAAGGAGGAATTATTTTGCAAGGAGCTTATGATTCAATCATTGATGATGTTACTGTAACCAGATTATCTGGAAACACTACAGACGCTTACAATAATAAAACCAGCACGGGTTTAAGTATAAAACTTGCTGTCAACGTAAAAGTTTCTAATTTCAAAGTTATGGGTTCTGATGGAATTGGTATTCTTTATGAGGATTCTGCAGGAAGCGGACCGAGTACAACAGTTTCTTTTAGAAATATTTGGCTAAGCCATTGCGATATAGGAATGCTCATCAATGGTTTATTGACAGAATATCATGGTATACAAACCACCTGGATTCAGAACTCAATTTTTGAATACAATAGAATAGGAGTAGAAATAAAAGGAATTACACAAAATCTGTCTTTCAGGGATATTCATTTTGAACAAAATAATGAATATGCGTTGACTGCTTCTGAAAGTGCATCTTTTTCTTTAGATAATATCTGGGCGGATGGATGGACGACCAAGCTACAAAACTATAATAAATTCGTCATTAAATATTCAACCGGCTTAACAGCAGATAATATTGTTCATTTGAAAAACCTGTTTATTAAACCTGATATTTTAATTGAAGATGATTATGAAGGTACTGTTTATATAGACGGATTGGTCAGCAATTTAAAATATTACGATCAGAATATCAAAGTTTATAAAACCTTCGCTGACATCGGAGATATTAATAAAAGACCATTTTCTCCTATTGGAGGATATAATTTCTATAATACTTCAAATAGCAAACCTGAATTCTATGATGGTGGATCTTGGAGAAATGCAGATGGGATGAATGCGGATAATAAAAGATCAGGAACTACAGCAGAAAGGCCATCAAACAATCTAGATACAGGTTTCAGGTATTTTGATTCCACCATTGGAATGCCAATCTACTGGGACGGAACAAAATGGCTGAAAGCTGATGGAACGTTAGCATAATGTTTAAAGCCTTACCGAATTGGTAAGGCTTTGTTTTTTAACTAGAAAAATTATCCATCAATGGTGACTTAAATCATAAAAAAACGTATTTTAGCTTCAAATAAAAACGCAATTAAAAAACATCCATGTCAAAAAAACTGATTTTCATGGTTGCTATGGGTTTTATGAGTTACTCCCATGCACAAAATAAAGCCGAAGAAGCGCTCCAGAAATTTGAACAGAAATATCCACAGGAAAAAATACATTTACTTTTTAATAAAAGTAGCTATGTAGCTGGAGAAAATCTTTGGTTTAAATCTTTTGTATTTGATGGATATAATCGTTCTACTGTTTCAAGCAATTTATTTGTAGAATTATATGACCGCAATAAAACCCAAATAAGTAAAGCTATATTTCCCCTTTACAATGGAGAAGGCAGCGGAAGTCTTAGTCTTCCTGAAACGCTGAAAGAAAATGTGTATTATATCAGAGCTTACACTACATGGATGGCTAATTTTAATGAAGATTTTCAACTGATTCAGCCCATAGCAGTTTACAATCCGTCCTCAAATGAAAAATTGGTTTCCGACACTACTTCGCCTTGGACGGCAACAGTTTTCCCTGAAAGCGGAACTTTTATAGACGGAATCAACACCAAATTTGCCGTTCGTTTACAATCCCGCGGTATTACACCTTCTGATTGGAATGGCTATGTGATAGATTCTGAAAATCCGGATGTAAAAATTGCCAGCTTCAAAGGCTTTGATCGGAATGTAGGAGCATTTAGTCTTACTCCTAAAAGTGGTAGAAAATATCAACTTATTGTTCAGGATGATAAAGGAATTAAACAGAATATTGACTTACCGATTATTTCTGCTTCCGGCATCAATTTGCAAGTAAAAAGCAAAACAAATGCAATTACTTATTCCATAAAATCAAAAAATTACCAACATTCATCTTATAAGGTTTTGGGGACTATTAACAATCAGCTGGTTTATAAAGCACAAATACATAATTTATCAAATGAAGCCGTTTATTCTATTCCTACCGATAAACTTGTGAATGGGATTTTACAACTGACCGTTTTTGATGATAAAGAACAAGTAGTTGCCAAAAGGCTTTGCTTTGTACAACCTGAATCATTAAAGATTAACAAGCCATCTGTTCAGTATACAGATGTAAATAAGAATCCTCATGAGGCCAATACCTTTACTATTGCAAAAAACCCAAACTATTCCAGTTATTCAGTAGTAGTTCTTGATGGTGAATCTCAGGATGCAGAAGAAGAAAGAAGTCTTTTGAGTACCTTATGGTTGACCGGAGATATTACTTCCAAAATATATACTCCGGCACAGTATTTTGCTAAAAATCATAATGCAGAAGCTCTGGATGCATTACTTATCTCTGAAAAATGGAAACGCTTTGACTGGCATACTCTTATCTCAGGAAGCTATCCTGCTATAAAATATGCCCCTGAATCCTACCTTACATACAAAGGAAAAGTATCCGGACAGCCTGCAGGAAGCTCTGAATTGAACTTGATTTCCAAAACAGACCAGGAGAACGGGACAAAATTATATCAGATTCCAATTGATCCTTCAAGCAACTTCATTTTCAATGATCTGATCTTTGAAGGAACAATGAAGTTCTTTTATCAATTGAGTGGTAAACAGAAAGCGTCACATCCCGTGAGTGTATATATTCAGCCAGCTTACGCATTTATTCCGTATAAGAGTGATCTTCCGGCAAGTGGCTTCCACCTGGTTGAACGCCCTTCTAATGATCCTTTACCAATAGAAGTATCAAAAGCTGTTGAAACCAAAAGCTTTTATAAATCGCTTAATGAAAAGATAAATACTATTGAAGAAATCAGATTAAAGGGACAAAGGAAGGATGATAAAAGAAAACTGAATCAACAATTGAGCAGCTCTTTATTCAGAAGTAACAATGAAGAAATTTTTGACTTCGTAAATGATAATAAATCTTTAGTCGCAGGAGGTAATATTTTGCAGTTTCTGGAAGGAAGAGTAGCAGGTTTTCGACTACAAATGCAGAATGGATCCTATGTTCCTATGTTAAGGGGAAGTATAACTCCTGTATTTCTTAATGAAATGAAAATTGATCCCAGCCAGATAAACAGCATTTCTGTCGCAGATGTTGCAATGATCAAAGTAATTAAAGATTATTTTCCGGGAGCCGGTCCGGGAGGAGGAGGGCAGGCTATTGCAATATATACACGTCAGGGTGGAGACATCAAATTATCTGAAGAAGAATTAAAACTTTTACCCGGATTAAAATACATTACTTTAAATGGCTATGATAAAGAAGCTGTTTTCAACAATGCAGTTTATGAGAATGTAAGTTTAAAGAATATCGCAAAAGATACCAGAACTACCCTTTACTGGAACCCATATCTGGAAACAAAAGCTAATGAACCTACACCAGTAAAGTTTTATAACAATGATGATACAAAAAGCCATACCCTACTTGTGATAGGATTTGATGAAAATGATACCCCTTTATATTATCACGAAACAAGACCTTAAAGATCACCTTTATAATTGGATAAATAAAAAGCCACCTCAAAAAGGTGGCTTTTTATTTTTATTATTAAGACAAATTATTTTTTAGCTTTAACATCCACAGCAATTTCGATGTCTTTGCTGATCATCCATTCTGCAGGATCTGCCTCATCAGTACCGAATTTGATTCCCCAGTCTGCTCTGTTTACGGTAAACTTAGCCTGAATAGATGCAGAGTTTTCTACAACGTCTACTTTTGCAGGGAAAGTTACATTCACTGTTTTTCCTGATAAAGTAAGATTTCCGCTTACGGTTTTATTAGCTCCGGCAACAGCATCTTTAGGTGCTTCTTTTAAATCTGTCACACTTGTAATTTTGAAATCTGAGGTTGGATTTTTAGTTACATCAAAGAAATCCGGGTTTTTCAAGTGTGCCTCAAGATCTGCAGGTTTTTTATCTTTTTCCGTTACGGAAGCAGGGTCTACTTTAATAGAGTTCATATCAATAACGAAACTTCCTGCAGTAAGCTGTCCGCCTTCTACATTTAATTCACCTGACTTTACACTGATTGTTCCCCAACGTGGAGCAAAACCTCCTTTATGGAATGCTTTCCAATTCACTACAGAAGTTGCTACATCCACAGGCAATACTTCACCCGTACCTTCTGCTACCTTTTGTTCAGTAGTTGTAGCCGCTGTTTCTGCCGCTTTGTCTTTGTTACATGATGCTGCCAATAATCCTACAGCGACTAATGCGATAACACTAAGTTTTTTCATATTATTCTTGTTAAAAAGTTTATGCTTATAATTTATGCCAAAAATAGAAAAAACAAATATCTTATCGTCTTATCATATATCAAGAAATGAAAATAAATCCGACTATTTTACATCGATGGTAAAAATTCCTATTTTAGCCGACTTAAAATTAATTAATGAACACCATTCAATTCATCCAGAAAAGCCTGAGCATATCCGAAAAAAGCATCAACAATACGCTTCGGCTCCTATCCGAGGACTGCACTGTTCCTTTTATAGCACGTTATCGAAAGGACATGACCGGAAATCTGGATGAAACACAGATAGAACAGGTCTCAAAGCTTAATAAGCAGTTTGAAGAAATCATCAAAAGAAAAGAAACCATTTTAAAATCTGTTGAAGAACAAAATGCTTTAACTCCTGAATTGACACAAAGAATAGAGGATAGCTTTGACCTTCAGGAGCTTGAAGACCTGTACTTACCTTTCAAAAAACGTAAGAAAACCAAAGCTGATACCGCAAAGGAAAAAGGACTGGAACCACTGGCAAAAATCATTATGAGCCAGAAAAACAATGATGTGATGTTTTTGGCCTCAAAGTATTTGAATAATGAGGTCTCTTCTGAAGAAGAAGCTCTACAGGGAGCAAGAGATATTATGGCGGAATGGATCAATGAAAATATGTATGTCCGTAAGAATCTCCGCCGACTGTTTCAGCGGAAAGCGATTATTTCTTCGAAAGCCGTAAAAGCAAAAAAAGAGGAAGAAGGTGCCCAAAAATTCTCTCAATATTTTGAATGGGAAGAAAACCTGAACAGAACCCCGTCTCACAGACTTCTCGCTATGTTGAGAGCCGAAACTGAAGGTTTTGTTAAAACTAATATAGGTATTGACAAAGAAGAAGCCATTGAATTCATAGAAAATGCTATTATCAAATCTAATAATGAAAGTGCAGAGCAAATTTCATTAGCTATAAAAGACAGTTATAAAAGATTGCTGGAACCTGCTATTTCCAACGAAGCTTTGCAGGAAGCTAAAGAAAAAGCAGACCAAAAAGCTATTGAGATCTTTTCTGAAAATTTAAGCCAGCTTTTATTAGCTCCACCATTGGGAGAAAAAAGGATTCTGGCTATTGATCCGGGATACAAAAGCGGCTGTAAAGTAGTTTGTCTGGATGAAAAAGGAGATTTGCTCCATAATGAAACCATTTATCCTCACGCTCCCCAAAATGAAACAGGAATGGCGATGAAAAAAATCCGGTCTATGGTGAATGCTTACAATATCGAGGCTATTTCCATCGGAAACGGTACTGCGAGCCGGGAAACAGAATTTTTCATTAAAAAAATTGCATTTGATAAGCCCATTCAGGT
>NZ_BAAFHL010000064.1:0-12016 GCF_042849955.1 Chryseobacterium barbadense | reverse complement strand
AAATATTTTCGTTAGACATTAAATGGGAATGGAAAAAAGGCGGGCAAATATGGAACGGAACTCAGGCTGTTCTTGATTATTATGGTCGTTCTGCAGTTTCAGGACAGGAAAGAAATATCAAAAATTACATTTTCCACGGAGTCAATACTGATGGGAATACCAACCAGATTCCCGTAGATTTTTATAATCCTGCACAGAATGTCTCAGAGAACAGATGGGTAAGGTATGGCTACTCAGGAGTAGCGGAAGATTACGTTCAGAAGGCTGACTATGTACGAATCAATACCATTTCTCTGTCTGCCAATGTAAATGTAGGGATGGACAGAACTTTAGTGCTCACATTGTATATGAATAATCTTTTGTTATGGCAGGCGAATCAGGGAGCAGATCCCAATCAGAACTTTTATGATTTTGATAACGGCAGAGGCCTTGATTTTTTCAACCTTCCTTCCTATAAAACTTTTGGCTGTATGGTTTCATTTCAATTTTAGTGTATGAATTTCAGAATGATCACACCCGTTACAATATTTGCTTTTTTGTTTTCATACATTGGATTGAGAGCACAGGAAAGCTTTAAGGATTTTCCAAAAGAGAAAACCTATGTACAAACCAATCATGTTTTCTTTAAGCCCGGCGAAGAAATGTATTGCAAAGTGTATGTGGTAAAAGCAGAAAATAACCTTCCGGCCGAAGAAAGCAAGGTAGTGAACATAGAGCTTGTAGACCCAAGCGGAAGCGTGACCAAAAAATCCAAATACGAAATAAAAAACGGTTTTGCCGAAGGCTTTTTTTATTTTGATACGGAAATGAAAGGTGGAATTTACAAGATCAGAGCCTATACCACCTGGATGCTTAATGAACAGCATAAAAATATCTTTGAAAAAGAAATTACCCTCCAGAAGATCGTATCCCCGAGAATTTTAATGAAGCTCGATTTTCCCAAAAAGGGATATGGTGAAGGGGATGAAGTATTGGCCGATTTTTCTATGCGAAGCCTTTCTAATCTGGCGATACCTTTCTACGAAGCCGATTATACCGTGATGCATGATGGAGAAATCGTTGCCCAGGGAAAACTTATGACAGATAAAGAAGGAAAAAGACAATTAAACTTCAAATTGCCGGAAGTCCTCAAATCATCAGACGCTCTGCTTACGATCAAAGTTAATTTTGAAGGGTTCACGGAATCTATTTCCAGAAATATCCCTATTGTACTGAATAATGTAGATCTAAAATTCATGCCGGAGGGCGGAACTTTCATTAACGGATTAGAACAGAATATTGCCTTTAAGATACTGGATGAATTTGAAAAGCCTGTAGATGCAACCTTAGCCGTTTTTAACCAGAACAACGAAAAAATTACAGAAACGTCAGCCTATAACTTCGGAATGGGGAATTTTCTCCTTACCCCGAAGAAAGGTGAAACCTATCATACAAAAATCCTGAAACCGGAAAATATCAGCAAAACTTATCCGCTCCCTATTGCAAATGAAGAAGGTCTGATTCTGAACATCCATCAGCAAAACGGAAAAATTCTCTTCAGAATAAACACCACAGCTTCAAAGAATATCACCCTGAAAGGCAGCTTCCGGGAAAAAGAGATCTATAACCGGGCAATCTCACTTAAAAAAGGAATGAATTATTTTGAATTATTAGAGAATGATCTTCCTATAGGTATTTGCAGCTTCACCATATATGAACACGAAACCCCACTTGCCGAGCGTATCATCTTCACCAATGAACACAGGCAGATGAATATCAAAATAAAGCCCGTTAAACAAAATTATCTTCCCCGTGAAAAAGTAATACTGGATATAGAAAGTACAGACGAAAACAATAAGCCTGTGTCTGCAAATCTGGCTGTGAGCGTGGTAGATGATAAGTTATGGACCTATGCGGATGATAAACAGAATCACCTTATCTCTTGGCTTTTAATGGATTCTGAACTCAAAGGTAAAATAGAAAAGCCACAGTTTTACTTCGATAAAAAAGAAGAAAAAGCAAAAAAAAGCCTGGATCTGGTAATGCTTACCAATGGATACAGGTATTTTGAACTGATCCCGGAAGTTATAGCGGCAAAAAAATACAAGCATCTGCCCGAAAAAATAAACCCCATATACGGAGTCGTGGAAGATGAAAGTAAAAAACCGGTAAAAGCGGAAGTTTACCTGGTAGAAGATGGTGTTAAGATCTTAAAGCAGGTTACCTCGGAAAACGGCTTATTTTATTTCTCGGATCTCTCCGGGGAAAGTGCATATACAGTAGTGGCCAAATCAATAGAGCCTAAGCGGAAAGTCAAGATCAGGATTTTGGCCTATCAGCTTAATATAAATCCTCTTTCCAAAAAATCGCTCAACCATATTGATGTTGATGAAATAATAAAGGAAGCCGTTGAAAAGACAAACCCTGCTAAACCCAAAGATAAGGAACCTATAGAAAGCCGTACTGTGTATAATAAGCGTAACTCCGATACCGCAAGGGTAAAGCAAAGCCAAATTGATGAAGTCGTTGTTTTAGGGTACAATACAATGGCAAAAAAAGGCTTGGTGGCTTCTACAGCAATTACACAGGCAGAAAGTATTAAAAATCCGTCTCTTGCTTCAGTGCTAAGTGGTAGCGTGGCTGGAGTGGTGGTTACTCCGGCTAACGGGCTGAGCGGAAACTCAGTAAATATTCAGATAAGAGGCCAATTATCCATATCTAATAAAAATCCTTTATACGTAGTAGACGGAGTGATTGTAGACCATTTCAATACTACTATTAATCCCGCAGATATCAATAGTGTAACTATTTTAAAAGATGCGGTGGCAACATCCATCTATGGAAGCCGTGCAGCAAATGGAGTAGTAATTATCAATTCTTTTAAAAATAGCAGGTCACAGCTAAAGCTGGATATTACACCTCCGTCATATTATGCGGTAAAAGCTATCCCTGCAGATAGTATGGTTTCTTATTCATACAGCAGAGCGTTCTCTTACCCCGCATATAAAACCACTACAACTTCTTTTCGTCATGATTACAGGGAAACCTTATACTGGAATCCGGTTGTGGAAACAGATAAAAAGGGAAAAGCAAAGCTGGAATTTTATAATTCGGACGCGAACACTACTTTCAGGATCATTACCGAAGGAATTTCAACCTCAGGACTTCTGGGCAGAAATGAAACCACCTATGCCGTTCAAAGCCTCATTTCCATAGATGCTAAAATCCCGCAATATGTTACGAAAACAGATAAGGTGCTCATCCCGGTTGTGGTTAAAAATAATTCTCCGGAAACAAGGAAAATGACGCTGGATGTCATAGTTCCGAACTATGTCAGGCTCATCAGATCCGATAGTATGCTTACCCTGAGACCCTTAGAATCCGGGCGTTTCTTCGTGGAAATGCAGACCAATAAAATAATACATTCAAACATACAGTTTACGATACGTTCAGGTGATTTCCGTGAAACAATGATCCTTCCTTTAAAGGTGGAGGAAAAAGGGTTTCCGCATAATTATTCTATCATCAATAATAAATCTGAGAACATAAAGATCACTGTTCCCGAATATATACACGGAAGCTTTTCTGCCTCCTACTATGTGTATGAAAACACTGCATTACAAATGTTTGAAGATCTGGAAAGACTGAAAAGGGAGCCATATGGGTGCTTCGAGCAGCTTTCATCAACCGTTTATCCCAATATCTTTATTCTGGATTATCTGAAATCGGTAAAGAAAATGACGCCGGAAACAGAAGACTTGGTCATTAAGAACATGAAGAAAGGATACCAGAAAATGTTGAGCTATAAAAACAGGGACGGAGGTATCGGATATTTCAGTTCTGCAGAATCAGATGTAGCCCTTTCTGCTTTTGCATTGCTGGAATTCAGGGATATGAAAAAATATGTGAATATTGACCCGAAGCTCATACAGGGGCTTACTTCTTTCATCCTTTCCAGGAAAAATAAAAACGGTCTCTTTGAAGTAAGAAGAGAGTATGAAAAAAATGAACCTTACTCCGAATATGCCTGGTCCAGAAACATGTATGTACTATATGCATTGTCCAAAATCGGATTCAAAAATGAGATTGAAGATTCCTATAAAACAGCTTTAAGCAGAGCTTTAGCTACTAAAGATTCCTATCAGTTGGCTTTAATGTCAAATACCGCCGCCAATCTTGGAAAGATTGAGGAATATGAAAGATTGCTTGCCATATTAATGCAGCAGTACGAAAACAAGAAACTAGATATAAAATCAACATTTACTGGATCCCGCGGAATGTCTGCCGATGCAGAAACCTTATCTCTCTACATAATGGCACTGCAAAAAGACAGCAGGCTCAATATGACCAAAGTTGCAGAAGCTGCAGATGAACTTATGAACTATAACGGGTATTACGGCTTCGGTTCTACACAGGCAACAACTTTAGCCCTGGAAGTTTTATCCGATTTTTTCTCTACAAATGAAAAGTTATATGGAACAGAAAAACCCCAGATGAAAATAAACGGAGCAGAAGTAAAACCCCATATTTGGTTCGGTTCAGCATTTAGAAACGGAAGTAATGAGATTTCGGTGGATTATCCAAGTGGAAAAGGTCTGCCTTATAAGCTCGATTATCAGTATCATACACTTCAGGCTCCAGAAAGTTCAGATATCCCTTTAACAATGGAAACAAAACTGAAAACTGAAACTTCAAAAGTTGGGGAGACCAACAGGATGACTGTCACGATTCAAAATAAAATTAACGGCAAATTGCCAATGACGGTGGCCAAAATTGGAATTCCAGCAGGATTAACCCTTCAAAATGCTCTATTAAAGGATTTGGTTGATAAAAAACAGATTGCCTACTATGAGATATTTGATAATTACCTGGTGATATACTGGGAATACCTGAATGCCGATGAAACAAAGGAGATCAACCTGGATCTCAAAGTTGAATTTGCAGGAGAATATACGGGTAAAGCCAGTAATGCCTATTTATATTATACCCCGGAAGCAAAATTCTGGAATGAGGGTGTGAAAGCCAAAATTAATGTAGAATAATCTTAAAGAGGTATTGCAAAGAGAAGGTAATAGATAAATTTATTTTCATAAATTATTGAAAATTCAAAATATTTAGTTATATTTGTAATAGAAATTAAACGTTGACACAATGAAACTTTCAGAAGCTAAAGAAAAATACATTCAGACCTGGGGAACATTTGCTACCAATTGGGGAATCAACCGTACCATGGCACAGGTGCATGCTTTGCTTTTGGCAAGTGATAAACCCCTTTCTACGGATGAGGTAATGGAACAGCTGGAAATTTCCAGAGGGAATGCCAACATGAATCTTCGTGGGTTAATTGATTGGGGAATTGTGAAAAAAGAACTGATCAAAGGTGACCGGAAAGAATATTTTGTGGCTGAAAAAGATGTTTGGTTTTTGTTCAAGCAAATTACCAAAGAACGAAGAAAAAGAGAAATTGAACCTGTCATTTCTTTTTTAGAAGAGCTCAGGAATATTGATGAAAAAGATACTCCTGAAGCTAAGGAATTCATCAAATTGATGGACGATTTCAGCTCGGTTACAGGAAAGATCAACAATATTATGGATCTGGCGATAAAAAGCGATGACCACTGGTTAGTAGGGAAGATTACTAACTTATTAAAATAGAAAGGATTCAAATCCTTTTTTATTTCAATTATTATTTCAAAAATTATTGAAAATTCAAAAACTTAAATAATGAAAAAGAATTACAAATTTATGACCTGCAATTGGGAAAACCTGGTGTATTTAAACTTCTATATTCAGCCTGAATTACTTGCCGGGATGCTACCTGAGGATATAGAACCGGATATTTTGGACGGAAAAGCGATAATTAGCATTGTTTGTTTCGAGTTTTCAAATGCAAGATTATTCGGATTTAAAATTCCTTTTCATCAATATTTTCCGGAAATAAATATCAGAACTTATGTAAAAAGAAAAGATAACGGAAATATAAAAGGGATTTATTTCCTGTCTGAAATGGTTCCGAAATTTCTGACCTTTTTTACCGGGAAATTTGTGTACGGAGAACCTTTTTCACTAAGAAATTTAAAGAGTGTAAAAACAAAAAGGAAATTGCAGTATGTTATTAAAGATACAATTTGTGAAATGAATGTTGAAGTTGAAGGAACAGAATTGTCTGCAAATCAGAGACTGACAAGTGAACAGGAATTTATAATTCAAAGAAGTTTGGCTTTTTGCGGTAAAGCAGATCAGAGAAGTAAAGTGTACGAGATTCAGCATCAGAAATGGAATCTAATTGCTGTAAAGAATATTGAGGTTATCATTAAAAAGATTAAGCATATCAATTCCAATATTCAAAATGTACTGTTGCAAAAAATGCCTGAAAGTATTTTTATGACAGATGGTTCTAAGGTAGAAGTTCTTAAAAGCTATTGTATTTGATTTATTTCAATTTTTTTGAAAATATAATAATGCTTACAACTAATTAAGATGAAAACATTACTGTTTAAAATTTGGATGTATTTCACATTCAAACTACAGAATAAACGGACTAGAGGAGACTTTCTTAATTTATAAATTTTGAAATAAGCAGTATATTGCTTAAATCAGACAAACAAATTTTTAACAATGCCTGAAATTTATTTAGAAACCTATATCAAAGCAGATATTCATAAAGTTTTTGATATAGCCAGAGATATTGATCTTCATCAGAAATCAACCTCAAAAACCAATGAAAAAGCAATTGCAGGACGTACATCAGGGTTGATTGAAAACAATGAGACCGTAACCTGGAGAGCCAAACATTTGGGAGTTTATCAAACCCATACCTCAAAAATCATTGATATGAAAAAACCTTATCAGTTTACAGACATTATGCTGAAAGGAACTTTTAAATCCCTGAATCATCAGCATATTTTCAAAGAAAAAGAAGATGGTACATTAATGATTGATGTTTTCGAATTTGAATCTCCATTTGGAATACTTGGGAAATTTTTCAACACCGTTTTCTTGACCAATTATCTTAAAAACTTCCTGTTGGAAAGAAATGCAATGATCAAAAAAGAAGCTGAAGCCTAAACCTTTTGAGCTGCTAAACTTTGTAAAAGTAGTGATATTTGAAACAGGAAGCTACCTGTATTGTATTGCAGGTTCATAAAATCATGATTAAATTAGCGCAAAAGGATTCTTTATGTTAATCAAACAAAAAACTAAGACTGTATTTCTATCATCATTACTTATTTCTTCAACCCTTTTTTCCCAGGCTCACAATGTTTCGGAAGGATATCAGAAGCCTACGGATCCATTGGTTGTTCAGAATCTTGAAAATTGGCAGGATCTTAAATTCGGATTGTTCATGCACTGGGGAACATACAGCCAGTGGGGAATTGTTGAAAGCTGGAGCTTATGCCCGGAAGATGAATCCTGGACACAGCGAAAACCAGAACATGGAAAATCGTATGATGAATACGTAAAGAACTATGAAAATCTTCAGACCACTTTTAATCCGACACAATTTAACCCACAAAAATGGGCAGAAGCAGTTAAAAAAGCAGGGATGAAATATGTAGTGTTTACCACCAAACACCATGACGGATTTGCCATGTTTGATACCCAACAATCCGATTATAAAATTACTTCTGCAAAAACCCCTTTTTCAAAGAATCCGAAAGCAGATGTTACCAAGGAGATTTTCAATACATTCAGAAAAGAAGGTTTTAAGATTGGTGCTTATTTCTCAAAGCCGGATTGGCATTCCGACGACTATTGGTGGCCTTATTTCCCGCCGAAAGACAGAAATGTGAATTATGACCCCAAAAAATATCCCGAAAGATGGGAAAACTTCAAAAAGTTTACGTTCAACCAGCTCAATGAGATTACCTCCAATTATGGCAAAATAGACATATTGTGGCTGGATGGAGGCTGGGTTCGCCCTTTTCATACCATTGATCCTAAAGTAGAATGGCAAAGAACCATCAAAGTAGAGCAGGACATTGATATGGATAAAATCGGAACCATGGCCCGTAAAAACCAACCCGGAATTATCATTGTAGATCGTACCGTTCCCGGAAAATGGGAAAACTATGTAACTCCTGAACAGGCGGTCCCGGAACATGCGCTTTCCATTCCGTGGGAGAGCTGCATTACCATGGGAGATTCTTTTTCCTATGTACCCAATGATAATTACAAATCTTCTCAGAAAATCATAGAAACTTTAATAAAGATCATTTCCAGAGGCGGAAACTATCTGATGAATATTGCTCCCGGACCGAACGGGGATTATGATGCAGTGGTTTACGAAAGGTTGACGGAAATTTCAGGCTGGATGGATAAAAATCAATCATCTGTTTTTGCCACGAGAAGTATCGCTCCTTACCACGAAGGAAATTTTTACTATACCCAAAGTAAAGACGGAAGAACGGTGAATATTTTCCATATCGATGAAAAAACAAATTATCAGTCACCTTCTTTGCTTACCTTCTCAATTCCTGAAAAATTTCAGCCAAAATCTTTGAAAGTATTGGGGATCACCTCAAAAATTCAATGGAAAAAATCAGGAAATACTGTTGAAATTACATTACCTGAAGAAAAGAAAAACCTAAAATATGCAACAGTAATTCAAATAACGCAATAATGAAATTATATCGTTTTAAACTGATCGGAATTGCATTATTCAGCTTCATTTTCATTTCGGCTCAAAAACCTTTATATAAAGATCCGAAGCAACCTGTTGAAACAAGAGTTCAGGATTTATTGAAAAGAATGACACCGGAAGAAAAATTCTGGCAATGTTTCATGATTCCCGGAGATTTGGATAATGTTCCAAAAACTCAGTATTCACATGGAATCTTTGGATTACAGGTAAGTGCGGGAAATCAGGGAGGCGGAGCAGCAGGACAATTGCTGAAATATAATGCCAATGAGGATGCCGAAAGACTGGTGAAAAAAATCAATGCCATTCAGAAATATTTTGTAGAAGAATCAAGGCTGGGAATTCCCATTATTCCTTTTGATGAGGCTTTACATGGATTGGTCAGAGAAGGAGCAACCGCTTTTCCGCAGGCAATCGCTTTATCGGCAACTTTCAATCCTGAATTAATGAAAGAAGTTTCAACGGCCATTGCAAAAGAATCTAAATTGAGAGGAATCCGGCAGATATTAACACCCGTAGTGAATCTGGCGAGTGATGTAAGATGGGGAAGAACAGAAGAAACGTATGGAGAAGACCCATTTTTAACTTCCGTGATGGGTGTCAGTTTTGTCAGTTCATTTGAAAATCAGGGAATCATGACGACTCCAAAACATTTTTTAGCCAATGTAGGGGAAGGCGGAAGAGATTCTTATCCGATCCATTGGAGCAAAAGATATCTGGAAGAAACTCACCTGGTTCCTTTTCAGAAAGCATTTATCCGGGGAAAGAGCAGATCGGTGATGACTTCGTACAATTTGCTTGACGGAAGACCTTCTACAGCCAATCGGTGGTTGCTGACGGAAAAACTAAAAAATGAATGGAAATTCAAAGGCTTTGTCATTAGTGACGCAAGTGCGGTAGGCGGAGCCAATGTTCTGCATTTTACGGCAAAAGATTACGATGATGCTTCTGCACAGGCGATAAATGCAGGGCTTGATGTAATTTTCCAGACGGAATACAAACATTATGAATTATTCATTCCCCCATTTTTAGACGGAAGAATCTCAAAAGAAAGAATTGATGATGCAGTGTCAAGAGTTCTGAGAGCCAAATTTGAACTTGGATTATTTGAAAACCCATATGTTTCAAGCAAAGAAATAGAAGAATTTAAAAAACTCAATCATAAACCTTTAGCAGAAAAATCTGCTGTTGAATCTTTTGTTTTACTTCAAAATAACAACCAAACACTTCCTGTTCCCGAAAATGTAAAAAAGATTTTAATTGTGGGGGCAGATGCAGCTGATGCAAGACTAGGTGGTTATTCCGGACCGGGAAACAAAAAAGTAAGCATTCTAGACGGAATTAAGAATTTTACTAAAAATAAAAATGTTGAAATCATCTATTCAAAAGGGATTGACTGGAATGTAAAAGAAGTTACCACGATTCCTAATGAATTTTTGTCTTTTGAAAATAAAAAAGGATTAAAAGGAAACTATTTCTCCAATAGCAATTTAAGCGGAAATCCTTCTTTTGAAAGACTGGATGAACAACTTAACTTTAAATGGACATTATATTCTCCTGATCCTGCAAAACTTCAGCCGGATCATTACAGCATTCGATGGATGGGAAAACTGGAAGCTCCGGATTCAGGGAAATATCAACTTGGATTGCGCGGGAATGATGGTTTCAAACTCTACCTGAATGGAAAATTAGTTATTGATCAATGGGAAAAACTAAGCTATTCCACTAAAACAATTGAAATAGATTTTGTAAAAGGAAAAAAATATGATATTACTGTTGAGTTCCATGAAAACAGGGGAGAAGCGAATATTGAGCTGATCTGGAATTATGGACTGAACAATTACCAGAAAGATTTTAATGAGGCCTTACAACTGGCCCGAAATGCAGATTATATCATTGTGGCGGCGGGAATTCATGAAGGAGAATTCCAGGACCGTTCTTCTTTAAGCTTACCCGGAAATCAGGAATCGTTTATTCATGAAGTTTCTAAATTGAAAAAACCGACATCCGTTGTTCTGATCGGAGGTTCAGCCATAAAAACAACGGAATGGAAAGATCAGGTGGGGGCCATTCTGGATGTCTGGTATCCCGGAGAAGAAGGCGGAAATGCAGTGGCAAAAGTTCTTTTCGGAGCCGAAAACCCGTCAGGGAAATTACCCATCACTTTTCCTATCGAAGAAGGTCAGTTGCCTTTATCATACAATCATCATCCGACGGGAAGGGGAAATGACTATCATGACCTGAGTGGTGAACCGTTGTACCCATTTGGTTTTGGATTGAGTTATACTACTTTTGAAATCTCCGGTTTAGAGTTGAATAAAACGGCATACTCAGAAGATGAAACCATTATGGCCAAAGTGAATGTTAAAAATACAGGCTCAAAAGCCGGAAGCGAAGTGGTTCAGCTGTATGTAAAAGATTTGTTGGCCTCAGTTTCACGACCGATTATCGAATTAAAAGGATTCCAGAAAGTAAAATTGCAACCCGGAGAATCAAAGATTGTTACCATTGAAGTGCCCGTAAAAGAATTACAGTTTTTGGATGAAAAAATGAACTGGAAAGTAGAAAAGGGAACCTACAGAATCTTGGTGGGAAATTCTTCGAAAAGCCTGTCTTTAAAGCAAAATATTGAAATTCAATAAACTGCCGTTTGTAATCTGGTATGATATATGTACATATACTGTAAACCACAATGATTAATTGATAAGTTATTAATTAATGATCATTTAAAAAGTAAATGTTATGAAAAAGTTATTGATATCAACCATTTTGTTATTGGGTATGTCAATGCATGTTTCTGCCCAAAAACATCCTCCGCGTCCGACTCCACCGCCTTCTCCACCTTCGAGAAGTGAGATGATTAATCTTAAAGCACGTGAGCTGGACAAAAAGTACAATACAGAGAAGAAAATGATTATGAATCATCCTGTTTTAAGCAAAAAAATGAAACAGGAACAGATAAGGGCTTTAACAGAAAAATATAAAAGAGAAAAACGGGCCCTTAGAAATCTGCCATAGATTTATTAAAAATAAAATTGAAATAGTTTAATTCTATTAATTCAGTTTTACGAAATTTTTAATTGAAAATAAAATTTATTGAAAGAGAATACTTTTTGTGTTCTCTTTTTTGCATAAAATTAAAAGGAAACAGGCTTAAACCTACATTGTTAGATGAACAGGCAGAAACATTCAACATCCAATATTTTTCCTTAAATTCGCATAAAATTTTTAAACTAATGAATTACGATATTATTGTCATCGGAAGTGGTCCTGGTGGATATGTTACTGCCATCAGAGCAGCACAATTGGGTTTCAAAACTGCTATTATCGAAAAAGAAAACTTAGGAGGAATCTGCCTTAACTGGGGATGTATTCCAACTAAAGCTTTATTGAAAT